>DATIYG010000142.1:0-52016 GCA_035517755.1 Rhizomicrobium sp.
AAATGGCCGGACGCGTGGTGAAACCGCGGGTCCGCCGCTAGGGTCAATGGGACAAGTGCACGGGAAGGTTGGAGATGGCTGGAAGCGTCAACAAGGTGATTTTGGTGGGAAATCTGGGCCGCGATCCGGAGACGCGGCGGATGCCGAGCGGCGATGCGATGGTGACGTTCTCGCTCGCGACCTCCGAAAGCTGGCGGGACAAGGCTTCCGGCGAGCGCAAGGAGCGCACCGAATGGCACCGCGTGGTCATCTTCAACAAGAACCTGGCGGAGGTGGCGGAAAAATACCTGCGCAAGGGCTCGAAGATCTATCTCGAGGGTCAGCTGCAAACCCGCAAATACACGGACAAGGACGGACAGGAACGGTCGGCCACCGAAGTGGTGCTGCAGAATTTCCGCGGTGAACTGGTCATGCTCGATGCGCGCGGCGAAGGCGGCGGCGGTGGCAGCCGTTCGAGCGGCGCCGGCGAAGCGCCGGCCAGCTTCGATCGCAGCAGCGACATGGATGACGAGATTCCGTTCTAGGTTTGCGGGCGTGCGGATTGGAGCAGCGTTTGTCGCGCTCGCTGGCGCAAGTCTGCTTTGCGGCTGCGCGATGCAGTCGTCCGGCGAGCAGGCGGCGGGTATCACAGAGCGTGCGATTGCGTCGGCCTACATCCCGTTGTCAGGCTCCGAGGATCTTCTGCTGGAAGGCCACGGCGCAGCGATCGTCATCGCGCCGGGAATCGCCGTCACCAACGCCCACAACGCCAATCTGCTGCCGGACGGCACCGGCATCATCGGCACATCCGTCGGTTACGATCTGCTCTTCTTCCGTGTACGGAACATGTCGCCGCCGCCGCCCATCGGCGAACCCTTGCCGACGGAACGGGTCGTCGCCTACGGGCAGGGCAGCGGCGGCGATCTGCGCAAGGCGATCGGCGTGGTGAAGTGGCGCGTGGCCCCTGTCCTGCCGCGCTGTCCGAAATGCCCCGAGCAGAAGGCCTTCGCCTATGAGGCCAATGCTGGCGCCGGATTCAGCGGCGGGCCGGTCATCGATGCCGCAACCGGCGCACTTGTCGGCATCACCTTCGGCTACAATGATGAGGAAAACAGCGGCATCGAGAAGCTGATGTATGCCTATGACATGAAGACCGTGATGGGCGAGCTCGCCAGGCTGGAAAATGGCGGCAAATCGGCACCGTAAACGAGCGAAAATCGGTCGTGTTTTCCTTGGCTGAAACGTCACACAAATGCTACGCAGAGGCCGCGTGACGGCATCGATTCACGCACCGCCCAGAGGACCGATTTGAGCGACGAAGGACAACAACAGGCAGCACCACCGCCAGGCGGTCCGGACGTCAGCCCCATTGCCATCGAGGAGGAGCTGCGCCGCTCCTATCTGGATTACGCGATGAGCGTCATCGTCAGCCGCGCGTTGCCTGACGCACGCGACGGGCTGAAGCCCGTTCATCGCCGCATCCTCTATTCGATGCACGAAAACGGCTATGACTGGAACAAGGCCTACCGCAAATCCGCGCGCGTGGTGGGCGATGTCATCGGCAAATATCACCCTCATGGCGATCAGTCGATTTACGACGCGCTGGTGCGCATGGCGCAGGATTTTTCAATGCGCGCCCCGCTCATCGACGGGCAGGGCAATTTCGGTTCGATCGATGGCGATCCGCCCGCCGCGATGCGCTACACCGAAGTGCGCCGCGCAAAAATCGCCCATGCGCTGAGCGAGGACCTCGACAAGAATACGGTCGATTTTCAGGACAATTACGACGGCTCAGAACGCGAGCCCATCGTGCTGCCCGCGCGTTTTCCCAATCTGCTCGTGAATGGCACGAGTGGCATCGCCGTCGGCATGGCAACGAACATCCCGCCGCATAATCTGGGCGAAGTTATCGATGCGTGCCTGGCCTATATCGACGATCCATCCATCAGTATGGAAACATTGACGGAGATTGTGCCCGGCCCGGATTTCCCCACGGCAGGCCTCGTCATCGGCAAGCAGGCAGCGCGCGCTGCATTGGCGCGCGGCCGCGGCTCCATCCTCATGCGGGCGCGCTGCCATATCGAGGAGATCCGCAAGGACCGCGAAGCCATCATCGTCACCGAGCTGCCCTATCAGGTGAACAAGGCACGCCTGCAGGAAAAGATCAGCGAGATGGTGCGCGACAAGCGCATAGAAGGCATCGGCGACATCCGCGACGAAAGCGACCGCCATGGCATGCGCGTGGTGATCGAAATCAAGCGCGATGCGTCGGCCGAGGTCGTGCTGAACCAGCTCTACCGCTTCTCCGAATTGCAGACGACGTTCGGCGTCAACATGGTGGCGCTGAACGCCGGTCGTCCGGTCACGATGAACCTCAAGGACATGATCGGCGCGTTCTGCACGTTCCGCGAGGAAGTCGTCACCCGGCGCACGCGGTTCGAGCTCGCCAAGGCGCGCGACCGCGGCCATGTGCTGGTGGGCCTTGCCATTGCCGTCGCCAATATCGACGATGTGATCGCCCTCATCCGCAAGGCGCCGGATACGCCGACCGCCAAGACGCAACTGATGGAGCGACGCTGGCCGGCGAAGGATGTGGCGCCGCTGGTGGCCCTGATCGCCGATCCACGCCACATCGTGGCCGAAGACAACACCATCCGCCTCTCCGAAGAGCAGGCGAAGGCCATTCTGGAAATCCGGCTGGCGCGACTGACCGCGCTTGGCCGCGACGAGATCGCTGATGAAGTGACGAAGCTCGGCGAGGCGATCAAGGATTATCTCGACATCCTGCGCAGCCGCGCGCGTGTGCTCACCATCGTCAAGGACGAGCTCGCCGCCATCAAGACGGAGTTCGCAACGCCGCGCCTCACCGAACTGGTGGATGCCGAAGTCGAAATCGAGGACGAGGCGCTGATCGAGCGCGAGGATGTCGCCATCGTCGTCACGCATGCCGGCTACATCAAGCGCACGCCGATCGCGGAATATCGCGTGCAGGGCCGCGGCGGCAAGGGCCGCGCCGGCATGGCAACGCGCGAGGAAGATTTCGTCACCTCCATCTTTGTCGCCAGCACCCACGCGCCGCTGGTGTTCTTCTCGTCCACCGGCATGGCCTACAAGCTGAAGGTCTGGCGCCTGCCGGAAGCGCGCATCCAGGGCAAGGGCAAGGCCATGGTGAACCTGCTGCCGCTGTCCGAAGGCGAGCGTATCGGAACCATCCTGCCGCTGCCGGAAGACGAATCGCAGTGGGAGAAGCTGAACGTCGTGTTTGCCACGAAGTCCGGCGACGTGCGGCGCAATCTTCTGTCCGACTTTGTCAGCATCAACCGCAACGGCAAGATCGCGATGAAGCTGGAACAGGGCGACGCCATCGTCGGCGTCCAGACCTGCACCGATCAGGACGACGTGCTGCTGACCACGAAACTCGGCAAATGCATCCGCTTTGCGCTGACCGATGTCCGGGTCTTCAAGGGCCGCGACTCCACCGGCGTGCGCGGCGTCAAGCTGGCGAAGGACGATGAGGTGGTGAGCCTGTCGCTGCTGCATCATTCCGAAGCGACGACGGCGGAGGCGCGGGCGTACCTGAAGCAGGCCAATGCCGCGCGCCGCGCCGCGACCGGCGAGGAAGAGGCGCCGGTGGAAGAGCCCGAGGATTCAGAAGACGGCGTCGAGGAAGCGACCTTGTCGACGGAGCGCTACGCCGAGCTCGGCGCGCGCGAGCAGTTCATTCTCGCCATTTCCGAGTCGGGCTACGGCAAGCGCACATCGTCTTACGAATACCGCGTCACGGGCCGCGGCGGTTCGGGCATCGTCGCCATGGGAATGGGGCGGAAGAACCACGCCATCGTGGCCGCGTTTCCGGTCGAAGAAACCGACGACCTCATGCTGATTTCCGACCAGGGCCAGACGATCCGCGTTCCGGTGTCGGGCATCTCGATCCAGGGACGCGCAGCGCAGGGCGTCACCGTGTTCCGCGTCGAGGAGAATGAGCGTGTTGTCTCGGTGGAGCGCATCGAAGAAGCGGCCGGCGACAACGCCTAAAGGGGGCAGGCCATGAGCAAGAAACGCGTCGGGCTTTATCCGGGAACCTTCGATCCGCTCACGCTCGGCCACCTCGACATCATCGGCCGTGCGGTGAAGCTCGTCGATCATCTGGTGATTGGCGTGGCGACCAATCCGTCCAAGTCGCCGCTGTTCACGCTTCCCGAGCGCGTCGACATCATCCGCCACGAGACTTCACCGCTCGCAGGCGACGGCCATGCCACAGTCGATGTGCAGCCGTTCGAGATGTTGCTGATCAAATTCGCCGAGAAAGTCGGCGCCAACATCATCGTCCGGGGCCTGCGCGCCGTGTCCGACTTCGAATACGAATTCCAGATGGTCGGCATGAACCAGCGACTCAACCCGGAGATTGAGACGGTGTTCCTGATGGCCGATCCGCGCCACCAGGCCATTGCCTCTCGCCTCGTCAAGGAGATCGCGATGCTGGGCGGCGATGTCTCCTCCTTCACCACGCCCTATGTCGCCGATCTGCTGGTGAAACGTTGTAAGCAGCAAAAGAAATAGAGGGCGGCGGCAGGGGCTTCAGATTTCACTCCCTCCCTCGGCGGAGGGGCGTTACAAGGTGCGCCTTCAACAACAAGGAACAAGAAAATGGCCGCCGATACCGACACGATCACCATGCAGCTGAAATCCGGCCCTGTTGTCATCGAGCTGCGGCCCGATCTCGCGCCGAAGCATGTCGAGCGCATCAAGACGCTCAGCGAGCAGGGCTTCTACGATGGCGTGCCGTTCCATCGCGTGATTCCCGGCTTCATGGCGCAGACGGGCGATCCCACCGGCACCGGCACGGGCGGCTCCGATCTGCCGGACCTCAAGGCGGAATTCTCGAAGGAGAAGCATGGTCGCGGCACCGTTTCGATGGCGCGCAGCTCCAGTCCCAACAGCGCCAACAGCCAGTTCTTCATCTGCTTCGAGGATTCGCCCTGGCTCGACGGCCAGTACACGGTGTGGGGCAAGGTGGTGTCCGGCATAGAGCACATCGATGCCATCAAGAAGGGCGGCGAGCACAACAACGGCGCGATCAGCGGCGAACCCGATCGCATCGTGAAGATGCGCGCGTCCGCGTAGGAAGCGGATTGTCCCGTGGGGCCGCCGTCCGCGATCACGCCCTATCAGGCGCGCACCACCCACAACCGGAATCCGCTGGCGCGCTTCTCGCATCGCGCGCGGATGCGGCACGCATTGTCGCTGATCGCGAAGCATCTGCCGCCGCGCGGCGCGATTCTCGATTTCGGCTGCGCAGGCGGCGAGCTGCTGGCGGAGGTGCGGTCGCGATTTCCCGACGCGCAACTGTACGGGCTCGATCCCTTCGCATCGGCTGGCCAGGCTTATGAGCTCCTGCGCAATCCCGACGATTGCGCCGGAATGACGTTCGACATCGTCGCGGCTTTCGAAGTGCTCGAGCATTTGGGGCCAGCCGCAACCGATGCATTCTTCGACCTGTGCCGCAACAATTTGCAGGCTGGCGGTATCTGCATGGTGAGCGTACCGAACATGCTGGGGCCGGCACTGCTTGCGAAACTTCTGCATGGCGCGATCGCGTCCGGCAGCGCCCTGAACTATTCGTGGTCAGACGCGGCGCGAGCATCGCTGCTGCTCAAGAGCCCGGAGCGCCTGCCGCCCGGTCGCGCCGGCACGATGCGTCACAAGGGATTTGACTGGCGGCTGATGCGGGCGCGGATCGCGTCCGAATTCGAGATCGTCTCGGAAGCCTTTACGCCGCTGCCGCATGTCTGGTGGGGCTTTAACAGCCAGTGGTTCTGCCTCTTTCGGCCAAAGGCCGGCCTGCCACCCTCTTGACAGGCGGATTGAGTGTTCTTATTATGTTCTGACAATTGGAACGGTACCGCCAAGAGCAGCGGTCGGGGGGGGGGGATTCCACGCCCGGCATTTTTGCGAAACGAATAACGGTCGTTCCCGGGGCGGCATTCTTGATATTTTATTGCAAATATGGGCGCGCCGACATCCGACGCAATCGGCAATAATTCTTGCGGCGTAAGGGGTTGAGGCTCGGGAACCCGGACCGATAGAAGGTCGGGGCCTATCCCCAGGAGTCCCCACCCTTGTCCATCGCCTTCATCGACCTTCAGGCGCAGCGCCGCCGCATTGCCTCCGAAATCGAGCGCGCCGTGACGGCCGCAGTCGAGGGCGGCCAGTGGGTGATGGGCCCGCAGGTGAGGGAGCTGGAAGAGCGGCTGGCCGAGTTCGCCGGCGTCAAGCATTGCGTCGCCTGCGCCAACGGCACCGATGCGCTGCTGATCGTCCTGCGGGCATGGAATGTGGGTCCGGGCGATGCCGTGTTCGTGCCCGCCTTCACCTTCGCCGCTTCGGCCGAAGTTGTTGCGCTGGTCGGCGCCACCCCGGTGTTCGTCGATGTGTTCGAGGACACCTACAATCTGGATTCGGCGAGCCTCGAAGCGGCCATAGCCATGGTGAAGCGCGAGGGCAAGTTGAAGCCGCGCGTGGTGATGCCGGTGGATCTCTTCGGTCAGGCCGCCGACTACCGCGCCATCGAACCCGTCGTGAAGCGCGAACGGCTGAAATTGCTCGTCGACACCGCGCAGGCGTTCGGCGCCACGCTCAACGGCCGCCACACGGCAGCAACCGGTGACGCCGCTTCGACGAGCTTCTTTCCGGCCAAGCCGCTCGGCTGTTACGGCGACGGCGGAGCGGTGTTCACCAACGACAGCAAGCTCGACGAATTGCTGCGTTCCATCCGCGTCCATGGCCAAGGCACGGACAAATACGAAAACGTGCGCATCGGCGTGAACTCGCGGCTCGACACCATTCAGGCAGCGATCCTGATCGAGAAGCTGAAGATCTTCGCCGACGAGATCGAGCTGCGCGAACGCGTGGCGCGCCGCTATTCGGAAGCGTTCCGCGCCTCCAACCGCATTCGCGAGCCGCGTGTGATCGAAGGCGCCCAATCGACCTGGGCGCAGTACACGATCCAGGTGCCGGATCGCGACAAGCTCGCGGCCGATCTCAAGGCCAAGAGCATTCCCACGGCCATCTACTACCCGACGCCGCTGTCGCATCAGAAAGGCTATGCGCATTTCCCAACCGCCGGCACGCCCGCCAGCGACCGCATCTCGAAACATGTGATCGCACTGCCCATGCATCCGTATCTCGACGCAGCCACTCAAGATAAGATCATCGCCGCCGTGATGGAGAGCGTCGGCAGCGGCTGATGGACGTTTCGCTTTTCGACTTTGACCTGCCGGAAGAACTGATTGCGCTGCGGCCCGCGTCCCCGCGGGATTCCGCGCGCATGCTCGTTGTGCATAAGGACGGCCATCTGGAACATCGCCGGGTGCGCGATCTGCCGGAATATCTGCGCTGCGGCGATCTTATCGTGTTCAACGATACCAAGGTGATCCCAGCACGGTTGCACGGGCGTCGGTTGTCGCGCGACGGAACAGGTGAGGGCGCGAAGGTCGAAGTGATGCTGCACAAGCGCATCGCGCCGGACACCTATCTCGCCTTTGCGCGCCCGGCGAAGAAGCTGGCAGCCGGCGATCGGCTGCAGCTCGGCGAAAACGTGATGGCGATTGTGACCGAACGACACGAGGGTGGCGAGGTTGCCGTGCGATTCGATCTCGCCGGTCCCCAGCTCGATGCGGCCATTGCCCGCGAAGGCGAAATGCCGCTGCCGCCCTATATCGCGGGCAAGCGCAAGGCCGATGAACGTGACATTTCCGACTACCAGACGATGTTCGCCGAACACGATGGTTCGGTTGCAGCACCAACGGCCGGACTGCATTTCACGCCTGAATTGATGTCCCGGCTCGGGAAAGTAGGCATCGTTGCGAGAACAATCACGCTGCATGTCGGGGCTGGCACGTTCTTGCCCGTGGCGGCGCAGGACACTTCCCAGCATAAGATGCACAGCGAATTCTTCTCCATCGACAAGGCAATGGCGCGCACCTTGAACGTCGATAGTGGAGAGCGGCTGGTCGCCGTTGGCACCACTGTCTTGCGGGCGCTGGAAAGCGCGGCCGATGACTCTGGTCATTTCCGTCCCATGACGCAGGAGACGGATATTTTCATCACCCCTGGATACCGGTTCAAATCGGCCGACATGCTGTTGACCAACTTCCATCTGCCGCGGTCTACGCTGTTCATGCTGGTCAGCGCATTCTCCGGCCTGGACACGATGAAGCGCGCCTATGCAGAGGCGATCCGCGAGCGTTACCGGTTCTATTCGTATGGCGATGCGTGCTTGTTGATGCGATGACCCCGTTTTCTTTCGACCTCAAGGCAACGGATGGCGCGGCGCGCACGGGAGTTATCCGCACGCCGCGCGGAGACATCCGCACGCCAGGCTTCATGCCGGTCGGCACCGCTGGCACCGTAAAGGCGATGCTGCCGGAAAGCGTGCGCGAAACCGGCGCCGACATTGTCCTCGGCAACACGTATCACCTCATGCTGCGTCCGGGAGCCGAGCGCATCGCACGGCTTGGCGGACTGCACAAATTCATGAACTGGAGCCGGCCGATCCTCACGGATTCGGGCGGGTTCCAGGTGATGTCACTCGCCAAGCTGCGCAAGATCACGGACGATGGCGTGGCGTTCCAGTCGCATATCGACGGCGCCAACGAATTCCTTTCGCCGGAACGCGCGATGGAAATCCAGCTTCTGCTCGGCAGCGACATCCAGATGGTGCTGGATGAATGCCCGGCCTATCCGTCAACCGAGAAGCAGATCGAACAGTCGCTCGATTTGTCGATGCGATGGGCGGCGCGATCGAAGGCCGCATTCGGCGAACAGCCCGGGCGCGCCTGCTTCGGCATCGTGCAGGGCGGCGTGTTTCCGCATTTGCGCAAGCGATCGGCAGAGGCACTGATCGATATCGGTTTCGATGGATACGCGGTCGGCGGACTTGCGGTGGGCGAGGGCCAGTCCGCGATGTTCGAAGTGCTGGATGCGACTGTCCCACTGTTGCCGATGGATAGGCCACATTACCTCATGGGGGTCGGCAAACCCGAGGATATTGTCGGCGCGGTGCTGCGCGGCATCGACATGTTCGATTGCGTGCTGCCGACCCGCTCCGGCCGCAACGGCCAGGCCTTCACGCGATCGGGCACGTTCAACCTCCGCAACGCGCGGCATGCGGAAGATTCGTTGCCACTCGATCCGGACTGTCGCTGCCCAGCCTGCCGCGGCTACAGCCGCGCTTATCTGCATCACGCGGTGAAGGCGAACGAGATCATCGCCTCGATGCTGCTCACTTGGCACAACCTCACATACTTTCAGGACCTGATGGCGGGGCTGCGGGACGCCGTCGTTCGCGGCGAGGTGTTGAAATACGCAGCACTTTGCTCAGGGAACTGGGCAAAATCTGTCGACGATACCCGCGATTGACCGGCCGGAGCGCGATACCTATGTTCCGCGCGCCCTTGGCGAGCCCGTAGCTCAGGGGTAGAGCATCTGACTTTTAATCAGAGGGTCGATGGTTCGATCCCATCCGGGCTCACCAGTCTTCCTGCCAACGTTGCACAGAATTCACGATTGTCCCTTGGCGGGCGGAATCCCTTGCAGGGCCTCCGGGGCGCGGAGTAAAACCCAGTGCCAATTGCATTTTCCGGCTGGCGCGTCGTTCAGGACGAGATGGGGTAATGGTGACAAGACAAGCTCGCTCAGCCGCGCGGTGCGCCGTCGCGGCCTTGGTTCTTTGGGTCCTCTCGCCGGTGGCCGCTGAGGCGCAAGCGACCGGTTCGGATGTCCAAAGTATCCTTAACGCCATCGGCGGTCAGACGACGACTCCGAGCACGCCATCTCCAGCCTCCCAGGTCCCTGTCGCGCCGTCCACTCCGTCGCAGACCACCATCCAGCCCGCGGCCGCTCCCGTACCTCAGGGTCAGTCGCAACTGGAAACGTTGTACTCAACGCGTGCCGGCCGGACTTTGGCGCAATTCGGCTACGACATATTCGGTATCGGCGGCAGCGTATCGGTCACTCAGGTTGGCGCACTCCAGGACAGCTACATTCTCGGACCTGGCGACCAGATCAATGTGGTTCTGCGGGGTCATGAAGACGTAGCCTACACCGCGATCGTCGATCGCGACGGCCGGCTCATTGTGCCTGAGTTGAGCCCTATTCCCGCAAGTGGCCGCACGTTTGGCGACGTTCGCGCCGACATGCTTCAGCGCATCTCGAAGCAACTGATCGGAACGCAGGCCTACATCTCGATTGGGACGGTCCGGCAGATCTCCGTGCTGGTGAGCGGCGCCGTCATGGCGCCCGGCGTGCGTACCCTGACCGGTCTGAATACCCCGATGGATGCCATCCTCTTGTCAGGGGGAATCAAGAAGACCGGCAGCCTGCGCAACATCATCGTGGTGCGGGGAAATCGGAGAATACGGCTCGATCTCTACTCGGTTCTCACCGGCGGCACCTACTCGTCGCCAATCGGCCCGCTGACGGAAGGCGATCGCATTATCGTTCCGGCAATCGGCCCGACGGTTGCTGTGGCGGGCCTCGTCAATCGGCCTGGCATCTTCGAACTCAGCCCCGGATCGACGGCAACGAGTGCGCAGTCCCTCATTTCGCTTGCTGGCGGTATGCAGATCGCCGGCGCCAAGAGACTCTCCAAACTCGAGCTGCAGGCGGACGGCAAGACGCTCATGATTGGCCTCACCGGCAACGGAATTGTCCACAACGGCGAAGTCCTGTTTGTCGATTTCGCGCGGTCGGCTTCGACCGGCCAGATCACATTGATGGGCGAGGTGTCGGTTCCGGGTACGCGTGCGCTTGCCAGTACGCCCTCCATCTCGCGTCTCATTCGCGATAACGACGATCTTACCTCCCAGTCCTACACATTGTTCGGCATCATCGTGCGTCGCGAGACCAAGTCCAATTTTCAAATCACCGTGCCGTTCTCCATCGAACGAACCTTCGCGCACAAGGAAGACGTGAAGCTGGAAGACAGCGATGAGGTCTATGTCTTCAACCAATCGGAGATTGCGACCCTGGCAGCGGCCGCCGACGCCGCGCTGAACGGATCGTCCGCGAGTCAGAATCCTCTGTCCGTGCTGCGCCCGCCAAGCCCGAGTTCAGGCGCAAATGGCGGTCCGAACGGCGGCAGTAGCAACGCCAACGCTCCGGCAGCTTCGCCGCAGACGCCGACGGCGGCCGCCACGGCCGCTACGCCAATGACATCCACGCCTTCGACATCGGTCCTGTCCGCACTTCAGGCCGCCAATGTCCCGGTGCCGCCGCCGACCACACCGACCAGCTCGCTTCCCAGCACGGCCGCGCCGGTCGTGGGCGTGGCGCAGGCTCAGGCAACGCAGACCGCGACCGGAGGTGCAGCTTCAACCGTTGCATCGAACAAGGGAACGGTCCAGGTGTCGCTCGACCAGATCGCAGCGAACCTCGGAATCCCGACGGTCGAGCTGGTGAATTCAGCGCGCGACTATATCGTTTCCGTGACTGGCGAAGTGCGTAATCCCGGTTCGTATCTTGCCGTGAACGATACGTCCCTGGCGGCTGTCATTGCGGCCGCCGGCGGTCTGCAGCGGGAAGCCGATCTGTCTGCAGTGGAGATTACGTCGACAGTTGTCGATGCGTCTGCCGGGACTTCGCGCACCGTTCGGAACAGCTACCAGATCAGCGGCAGAGATTTCGCCAGCATTTCGCTCAAGCCGTTCGACAGTGTGCGCGTGCGTCCCGTCTTCTCGGATCGCAATGGCGAAACCATCACCATTCTTGGACAAGTTCGTTATCCCGGAACATTCGACATCACGCGGGGTGAGCGGCTTTCCTCGGTGTTGATGCGCGCCGGCGGCCTTACCGACGAAGCCTACCCGTTCGGTACGGTCTTTACCCGGCAGAGTGCGGCAATCCAGGAGGCGGACGGCAACCAGCGCACGGCGAAGCTTCTGGAAGACAATATCGCTACAGTATCGACCCTGCCGGTCACGCTGATCAACCCGGCCGGTCTTGTATACGTGGAAGGCATCGCGCAGGCGCTGCGCACGGCACCCACCCTGGGTCGCATCTCGGTGACCGCGGACCCTGTCGTCCTGGCAACCAGGCCTGAGCTGGATATGCTGCTTGAGTCGGGCGACACGATCTACATTCCGAAACGGCCTTCGAGCGTGTCCGTTACGGGTGACGTCCTGAACAACGGCGCGTTTGCCTACAAGCCGGGCCTCGGCGTGCGCGACTACATTCGCCTTGCCGGCGGCGAGAACAGCTCCGCCGATGACAGCCTGACATTCGTCGTCCTGCCGGACGGTACCGCGCGGCCCGAGGGCGACAGCTGGTTCAACTTCGGCAGTGGCCACGAAGTGCCGCCGGGGTCGCTGATCGTGGTTCCACGCGATCCGCAACCGTTCAACTGGACGCTGTTTGCCATCAACATCACTGACATATTCAGCAAGCTCGCTACGACGGCGGCTGCGTTGACGGTGATCGGCCGGCCGTAAGTTTGAGCTGATCCAGCATTTCGATTGCGAGCCGGTCGCGGTCGAAGTCATCTGCCAGCTTTCGGCACCCCGCCTTCAGGCTGTGCAGGAGGTCCGGCTCATCGCGCAGCCGCTCGATGGCCTTCGCCAGCGCTTCCGGGTCTTCCGGAGGGACAACAAGCCCGGCGCCGTATCGGCTGACGAGATCGGCTGCAGCACTCCCGGCGGCGACGATCATCGGCTTTTCCATTGCAGCGGCCTCGAACACCTTGGCCGGCAGCGTGATCTCGATCTGGTCGGTTCGCTTCAACGGAACGAGCACGACGTCGCACAGCGAAAGGTATTCCGCGGCCTCGGCGATCGGCACCAGCCCGACAAGAGCCGTATTGTCGAGCTTCAGCGCATGCGCATGGGCCACGACCGCATCGCGCCTTGCGCCGTCGCCGACGAGGAGGAATCGCACGTCGCTGCCGCGCAGGCCGTTCGCGGCATCGAGCACCACCTCGAGCCCCTGCGCCATGCCGTGCGTGCCGACATAGCCGACTACAAACTTGCGATCGAAGCCGAGTTCTCGGAGAAGCCGTTCGTTCTTCTTGCGTGGCGTTGCCCTGGAGAGGTTCACGCCGTTGTAGACCACAGCCACCTTTTCAGCCGGGACGCCGCGTTCGAGCAGCCGGTTCCGAAGGCCGTCGCTGACGGTGACGATGCGCGTGGCGTGCCGGTACAGCCTCTTCTCAAGACGGCCGAGGAGCCGGATGAGGAGGTTTGAGCGCATCGCACCCACCGAGACGATCGACTCAGGCCATAGATCGCGAACCTCCAGAATCCAGGGCCGCCGCTTGATGGTTGCGAGCCACCATCCGGAAAGCCCCGTCAGCAATTGCGGAGAGCTGGCCAGGACCACGTCCGGTGTCTCGAACAGTCCCGCGATGAAGCTGGTGATCGCAAAACTCAGGAAATCGAGGGATCGGAGCGCGACACCCTTGTTGGGCGCCATGAAGGTCCAAACGCGGGTGACTTGCACACCGTCGAGGATTTCGGTCTGGGGCCGATTCCGATAGGGCGCCAGCGGCCGTCCGGTCGGGAAATTCGGCACCGACGTTATGACCCGGACCTCTGCGCCCTCCCGGGCCCAGACGCGGGCGTGTTCGAACGCCCTCAGGGCCGGGCTGTTGGTTTCGGGGACGAAATTGTCAGTCAGATAAAGGATGAGCATTCGGGACCAGGGAATCGAAGGCGGCATCACGGACCGGATTGTGACGTCTTGCAACGGGAGAAGCGGGAGACCTCACCGAGGCGCAATCGCTTCAGCCATTTAACAATTTTGGTGGGCTATAGACGCTTTTGCTAAGAGTGTGCCCTTCCTGCTGTTGTCTCCGCGATGACGCCTTGTTAGTGTTCCAGCCAAGCGAGTATTTGGGGTCAGTGCCTTGGACCATAGTTCCGAGCAAAAGGTCCATATTGAGGGAATCGCATCCTCACTTCTCCCCCGGCCGCGGGTAGCTGCTATAGGCTGCGGCCATTGGGGCCGAAATATCGTAAGAAACCTTTCCCAGCTCGGCGCCCTTACGGCCGTCAGCGATCTTTGCCACAACACCGCGTCGGAATTTTCCACCCGATTCGACGTCCCGGCGCGGCCGTTTCTGGAACTGCTGCGCGACGACGACGTCGAGGCCGTCGCCATCGCCACGCCAGCCGCCCAGCACGCGGATCATGTTCAGCGTGCGCTGGATGCCGGCAAGCACGTCTTCGTCGAAAAGCCCCTCGCGATGACGTTGTCCGACGGGGAGAAGCTCGACCAGATCGCGCGTGACAATGGCAAGATCCTCATGGTCGGTCATGTCCTGCGCTACCACCCTGTCGTTCGCAAGCTGATCGATGAAGTCCGCTCCGGCCGTCTGGGCACCGTGCGGCACATTTATTCGCGCCGTCTTGGGCTCGGCAAGTTTCGCACGGAAGAGGATGTCCTGTGGTCCTTCGCGCCGCACGATATCTCGATCATTCTCGCGATCTTCGGGCAGCTGCCGTGGCGCGTGTCGGCGCACGGACGCTCAATCCTGAATTCGAACCTCGCCGATATCGCCCGCGTCCATCTCGACTTCACCAACGGCGTAACAGCCGATCTGGCCGTGTCTTGGCTCAATCCGGTGAAGGAACAGAAGCTCGTGCTGATCGGCTCGCACGCGCAAGCGATCTTCGACGACACCGCCAAATGGGCCGAGAAACTGCAAGTGTTCGATCATGGCATCGACATGTCGTCCGGTGCGGTAAAGGTCGTGAAGGCCGATCCGGTGGTGGTGCGAGTCGACGAGAAAGAGCCACTCCGCGAGGAATGTGCCCACTTCCTGACCTGCATTGCCGGAGGCAAGCGGCCACGGACGGATAGCGTTGAAGCCGTTCGCGTACTTTCGGTGCTGGAAGCGGCGGCCAAATCGATGCAGCTTGGCGGCGAAACCGTTCAGCTGCGCGGCCAGCCGAGTTCGGTGTTGAACACTTCGGTCAACTGACCGACATTCCCGCCAGATCCAGGGGTTACGGGGCGGCAATTCCGCCTGATATTCGTCGATGCATGTCTGCATGATCGTCCACAACAACGGGACGCGCGATGGCCGCGTGATGCGCGAGGCCCATGCTTTGCGCGCGACTGGGCATGCGGTCACAGTCGTTGGCATACCGGAGTCTGGAATCTCAGCGCCGGCCGAGACCTTGCCCGACGGTGTGCAAGTGAGCCGGGTGCGATGGCTGGAGCCCGCAAGACGAAGACGGCTCAGATCCGCGGTGCTGCGTTCAATTCCGTTCGGAGCGGCGATCCTGGCCCTGGGCTACGGGCTCTACCGTGTTGCTCACTGGTTGTCCGGACTGGCACTCGCGGGCAGACCTTCCGTTCTGATTGGCGGCGTTCTTGTCCTGGCGCTCATCGCCGTCATTGTCGCGCTCGTCGGCCGTGGTTTTCTCAACAAGCGCGCAAGTCGAAACGATGCGACCCGCCGCCAGGTCATCCTCGGCGACGCTCCGCCATCGTCCGGATTTCCGGCAATCCGGTCGCGCATTCCGGATTGGGTTCCGGACTGGCTGCTGGAATTCGCTGTAGAGCCGCTCGACTGGTTCGGGGCGCGGACCGGCAAGTTCTCGCTCTATCGGTATCGTTCCGAAGAAATCGCGGCGGCCGCCATCCGCCTGAAGCCCGATGTCGTGCATTGCCACGATTGTGCAGCGCTACCGACGGGATGGCTCGTCAAGAAGGCGCTCAATATTCCGCTCGTCTACGATGCACACGAGATCTACGAGGCTGTTGCTGCCCGCCGGTTCGGCGCCACCGACTATTTCGCGCGCATTCACGCGCGATATCTGCCGCAGGTCGACGCGTTTGTGGCGGTGAACGACAGTGCCGCGACGTATTACAGGTATGCCTATCCCGCCGCGCCGCGCGCGGTCGTCATCCGCAACGCGACGAACTATGTCGCCTCAGGCCGCTACGATGGCCGCCTGCATCGGGCCGCCGGGTTGCCGGAGCATGAGAAGATTCTTCTCTACCAGGGCGGGTTCAGCAAGGATCGCGGCCTTCAGATCCTGGTGCGCGCCGCACCGCTGCTGCCAGAGGGCTGGACGCTGGTGATGATGGGGTGGGGGCCGCTCGCCGATGAACTCCAGCACCTTGCCGACGCGGGTCAGGCGAACGCGACGTCCCGGCGGAAGGTCATTTTTCTTTCCGCCGTTCCTCCGGCAGAGTTGCTATCGTGGACCCAGGGTGCGGCGGCCGGAATCATTCCGTATGAAGACAAGATGCTGAATCACTGGATCGCCACGCCCAACAAATTGTGGGAATTCCCCAATGCCGGAGTTCCGATGATCGTGCAGCCCTTCCCGGAAATGCGTGGCATTGTGGAGACCTATGGCTGCGGATGGGTTTTGCCGGAATTGTCGCCGCAGGCGATCGCTGATCTCGTCTCGTCCCTCACCGAGGAAAAGGTCTCGGCAGCAAAGGAGGGATGCGTTCGTTTCAGCCAGGCGGACAACTGGGCCACGACCTACGAGCCACGCCTCCTGGACCTTTACCGGCGAATCGAGATGATGACCGGATCAACCAGGGCTGCAGCGTGAGTAGCGACATTTATATCGACCCTACGGCCGTTATCGATCCGGATGTCGAGATCGGCTCCGGCACGAAGATCTGGCATTTCTCACACATCTTGTCGGGATCGCGGATCGGCGAACGATGCAGCATCGGACAGAACGTCATGATCGGGCCCAACGTTCACATCGGCAATGGCTGCAAGATTCAGAACAATGTGTCGATCTATTCCGGTGTAATGCTGGAAGACGATGTGTTCTGCGGACCCAGCATGGTTTTCACCAACGTGCTGTTTCCCCGCGCCCATGTCAGCCGCAAGGACGAGTTTCTCCCGACGCTGGTGAGGCGAGGCGCTTCCATCGGGGCGAACGCCACCATTGTGTGCGGCCATGTCATCGGCGCTTACGCCATGGTGGGGGCCGGCAGCGTCGTGACTCATGACATTGCAGCTCATGCCCTGGTGATTGGCGCTCCCGCGCGGCCGGTTGGCTGGGTCAGCCGCAGCGGTGACAAGCTCGGGCCGGATCTCGTATGCCCGCGCAGCGGCGACCGTTACGTCCTGCAAGACGGTGAACTAAGTCTATGTGAAGCCTAATAAAAATAATTGCGGTTGCATTGCCGGGTTGGCAACTGCGTGAAAAAGGATTTATGGTCGGACCGGGCGCAAAGTCGAGGGATTTTCGCGAGTTCAGAGGGGCAATAGCCTCCATTCTGTGGAGTTTTCGACATGAAGTTGGGGGGACAGGGCGGGGCAGTCGAGGGCCGGCTCCGGACTGAACCAGCATCCCGCGCTCGCATTGAGCAGTTGAGGAGCAATCTGGCGTCGGCCAATGCCAGCGTCGGCATCATCGGCATGGGCTATGTCGGTCAGCCCCTGGCCATTGCCGCGCATGAGCGTGGCTTCTCAGTCGTCGGATTCGATATCGATCCCGGCCGAGTCCTCGCGCTCAATGACGGTCATTCCACCATCCGCACAATTCCGGACTCCTATATCGCCACAATGCTGAAGGACGGCCGGTTCCGGGCGAGCAACGATCTCGAGGAACTTTCCGAGGTCGATGTGATCATCATTTGCGTGCCCACTCCGCTCAGCAAGAATCGCGAGCCGGACCTCGCCCACGTCAAACGCAGTGCGAAATCGGTCGGAGCCGCATTGCGCCGCGATCAGCTTGTTTGCCTGGAGTCCACGACCTATCCCGGCTGCACACGTGAAATCCTGAAGCCTGCGATGGAGGCGCTCGGTCTGAGGGTCGGCAGTGACGTCTTCCTGGCCTATTCGCCGGAGCGCGAGGACCCGGGCTCGAAGTTTCGTACCTCGGAGATTCCGAAGATCGTCGGCGCGGACGATGAGAACAGCCGTATCCTCGCCGAGGCGTTCTATGGGCGGCTGGTCGATCGCGTCGTGCCAGTGGCCAACACGCACACGGCTGAAGCCGTCAAGCTGAGCGAAAACATCTTCCGCTGCGTCAACATCGCTCTCGTCAACGAACTCAAGCACATCTACGCGCGAATGGAGATCGACATCTGGGACGTGATCGAGGCGGCCGCAACCAAGCCGTTCGGCTACATGCCTTTCTATCCGGGTCCCGGCCTCGGCGGCCATTGCGTGCCGATCGATCCATTCTACCTGTCGTGGAAGGCGACGGAGCACGATGTTCCGGCCCGCTTCATCGAACTCGCCGGCGAGATCAATACGGCCGAACCGTTGCAGATCGTGTCAGCCTTGCAGGGTGCGCTGTCCAGCCGGAAGAAGATGAGCTTGAACGGCAGCCGCATCCTGCTCGTTGGGCTTGCCTACAAGCGCAATGTTGACGACCTCCGCGAGAGCCCGGCCCTGACGATCTTCCGGCAACTTGAAGCCAAGGGGGCCGCGGTCGAGTACTACGATCCGTGGGTGCCGGTCGTGCCCGAAACGCGCGAGTTCCCGCAGTTCGCCGGACGCCGTTCGATTCCGTGGCAGCCGGAACGGTTCGGGGCCGAGTTCGATGCCGCGCTGATCGTTACCGACCACGGCAATGTCGACTACAGGGGATTGGCGAAATCGCTGGATCTGATCGTCGATACGCGCAACGCGATGCATGACGTTTGCGCGCCTGGCCGCATCGTCAAAGCGTAGCGACAGCGAAAGATTCGGGGCTGACGGGATGGTCTATGGGTTGTTCGCAGTGGCGGCGATTGTCTGCTTCTACGGCGCACCAATCGCGAATTGGCTGAAGGTCTTCGACTATCCGCGCGGCGGGCGCAAGCACCATGCCAGCCCGACGCCTCAGGTCGGTGGCCTGGCCATTCTGCTCCCTGCCGTCCTGTGGCTCGGCGTGCAAGTCCTCACCGGCCACAGGGATCCGTTCCTTATTGCTATCCTGTTGTGCGGCAGCGGCGTCGGGATCATCGGCATCATGGATGATCAATCGCAGCTTTCGCCGGCGTTGCGCCTCGTCGTTCTTTCGATCTTTGTGCTGATCGCGTTTGCGCTCGATCCGCTGCTTTATGCGCCGCATATCGTCTGGGCGTCGTTTGCCCCGACTTCGATGTCTGAATGGGTATTCATCGTTTGCGCAGTGATCGCCATCGCCGGATTCGTATCGTCCACCAACATGGCGGATGGCATCAACGGCCTCGTGCCCTCGGCTTTGCTGATCTGGTCGGCGGCGTTTGCCGTGTTTGGCGAGGGGCCGGTTCGGGAACTCGCGATCGCGCTCGTCGGGCCGTCGCTCGTGGTGCTGGCCTTCAATCTGCGTGGGCGCGTGTTCCTCGGCGACTGCGGCACGTTCGGTATCGGCTTCCTGATCGCGCTGATGGCGATCGCCTCGTTACGCAGCGGAAAGATTGCGGCCGAAACAATGCTCGTGTGGTTCTCCGTGCCTGTGCTCGATTGCCTGCGCGTCATCGTCACGCGATTGGCGGCGGGCCGCTCCCCCCTGAAAGGCGGCAAGGACCATTTTCATCATCTGCTGTCCGATGTGTTTGGCAAACGCCGCGCATTTTATGCTTATACGGCGCTGATTCTCGTTACTTCCGGGGTCGCGGCCATCTTTCCGCGCTCGGCGGTTTACATCCTGCTTGCGTTGGTGGCGGGCTGCTTCGGTTTCATTGCCGCGCGAGCTTCCCTCGAGCGCCAGAGACCCGTCACGGCGCTCGTCGGAGTGCGCAGTGCGGCGACCAAAGGCGGCAATCCGGCCAAATGATTACGCGACGCGTTGCGTTGCAGTTGCGTCAAGTTAATGCAGGTCGCCGTTTATCCGCCTGAATTTGCTATATAATCCACGGCGCAAAACGGGCTGGACAAGCACCCGATGTTGGACAATCCGACGGCTCTGCATCTTGCCAACCGGCTTGGCTTTGGGCCGGCGCAAGGCTCGCTTGCACACATCGGCGGGCTGGGATTCGACGGATACGTCGACGAGCAGCTGAATCCCAAGACCAATCAGCTTCCCGATGCGCTGCAATCCGCGCTGCATGCCATTCCCTCGTACGGCAAGGACACGCCCACGCTCTATCGCGACTTCTGGTGGCGCGTGCAGATGCAGAATCCGGGAAAGCCCACACGCGAAGAAAGGCGGATGCTGAAGCCGATCACCAATCAGGTGCCGGATCAGTCCCGAACGGCGCGGTTGATGCGGGCCATTGCCAGTCCATGGCAATTGCAGGAGACGATGGTCGAATTCTGGTTCAACCATTTCAACGTCTATGAGAAGAAGCAGGCCTGCAGGATCTGGACTGGCGCCTACGAGGATGAAGCCATACGCCCGCACACGCTTGGGCGTTTCAGCGACCTGCTGCTGGCAACTGCGCGGCATCCCGCGATGCTGGTCTATCTCGACAATGCGCGGAACGTCGCGCCGGTCCCGGGTGGAACGACGGACAATCCGCGGCGGAAGCTGACGGGGATCAACGAGAATTTCGCGCGCGAGGTGATGGAGCTGCACACACTCGGCGTCGACGGCGGTTATACGCAAGCCGACGTGACTGCGCTTGCCTACATCCTGACGGGTTGGACCGTCGGAGGCGACCGGGAAACCGGAGAGCCCATCAAAGGCGGCTTCCATTTCGCCGTCGCTCGTCATGACCCATCGCCGCAAACCTTGCTGGGCCGCCGCTTTTCGGGCGGCGAGGAGGAAGGTCAAGCCGCGCTCCTGATGCTGGCGCATCATCCCTCGACCGCTCGCCACATCAGTTTCAAGCTGGCGCAATATTTCGTGGCAGATCAGCCGCCGGCGCAGCTTGTTTCCGCCATGGCGCAGGAATTCCAGAAGACAGATGGGGACCTTCGCGCGGTCATGCGCACCATGCTGTCGAGCAAGGAGTTTCGTGATCCCGCGGGCTTCGGCAAGAAGTTCAAGACTCCATACCAATATGTCGTATCGTCGGCCCGCGCGACCGGTCACGATTTCCACAACGTTCAGGGCCTGATTGCCACGCTCAGGCAGCTGGGGCAGCCGCTATATGGTTGTGTCACTCCGGACGGCTATGCCTGCACGCAATCGGCCTGGCTCGATCCCGATGCCATGATGCGGCGAATCTCGTTCGCGGTCTCATTCGGCAATGGCGCTTACAGCGGACAGGGGGACGCAACGCCCGCCGATGGCGGCAGGCTCCTCGAGACGATCGGGCCGGAATTGAGTGCCGCGACACGGGCCGCTCTCGCCAAGACATCCAAACCGCTCTGGGCCGGCGCCATTCTTGGCAGTCCGGACTTCATGCGCTGCTAGCGGAGGCAAGAATGCTGCGACGCGATTTCCTCAAGTTTGCCGGTGCCGGAACAGCGCTCGGTTTTGTGAGTCTCGGCTCGCAGGCCTGGGCAATTCAAAACCGGAAGGGCGCCAAGCAGCGGCTTGTCGTCGTGTTTCTCCGCGGGGCTGCCGACGGCCTCAATGTTGTCGTCCCCTATACCGAGCAACAGTATTACGCGATGCGTCCGACCATCGCGATTCCGCAACCCGGACGGCCCGATGGAGCGCTCGATCTGGATGGGCGGTTCGCCCTGCATCCGTCTCTCGTGAGTCTGGTTCCGCTGTGGAAGGAAAAGACCCTGGCCTTCGTCCATGCGTCCGGCTCGCCGGATGAGTCGCGGTCTCATTTCGACGCGCAAGCCTACATGGAGAGTGGCACACCGGGTGTGAGGACAACACCGGATGGATGGCTCAATCGCACGCTGGCACATCTGGCTGGTCCACGAACCGCGACCGAGGCCGTCAATTTCGGTGACACGATGCCGCGCATCCTGAAGGGAACGATGCCGGTCGCGAGCATCGCTGCCGGCAAGGGTGCCCGTTCGGCATCGACGGCGCTGGATCGTCCCGCCGTTCACGCGGCGTTTGACGACATGTATTCCGGATCGGATGAGTTGAGCGTCGCATACAGGCAAGGCCAATCGGCGCGCTCCCGGTTCATGTCGGAGCTGGAGCAGGACATGAGCGAGGCCGCCGCTGGCGCGCCGCCGCCAAAGGGATTCGCCGAGGCCGTGGACAAATACTGCCAGCTTGCCCGCCGCGATCCGACGATCGAAGTCGCTTTCTTTGCCTTGAGCGGCTGGGATACGCATGTGCATCAGGGTGGCACCCAGGGGACGCTCGCGAAAAATCTGCATCAGCTGGGCGAGGGCCTCTCCGGGTTCCGTTCCGGGCTGGGTGCCGATTACGAAAACACGGCCATCATGGTGATCTCGGAATTCGGTCGTACAGCGCACGAAAATGGCGATGGAGGAACCGACCATGGCCACGGCAACGTCATGTGGCTCCTGGGAGGCGCCGTTCAGGGCGGCAAGGTCTATGGCGACTGGCCGGGGCTGGAAGAGCACGAGCTTCATGAGTCCCGCGATCTGGCGGTGACGACGGATTTTCGCACGACAACGGCGGCTGTTCTGCGCAGTCATCTCAAATTGCCGCCACAGGCCATCGCTGCCGTGTTTCCGGGCAATGGTGGCGCGGCCGATAAATCCCTGCCGGTCATTCGCACCTGACCAGGGCGTGAAGCAAACGTTGTGCCGCACGGTTGACGGCGGTTTTCCACTCCATCACATTCGCGCCGCCTGAAATGCGACAAACGTCAGCCAAAGGGATGCGGAATGGGCGATAACGAGGAGCAAGCGGCCGAGAGTGTTGCGAAGGTGGATGTGGCCGCCTTGGAAGAGCGCGTGCACATCGCCGAACTGTTGGCGCGGCAGGCCGAGGCGGAAGTGCGCTATCTGAAGGCGCAGATGGAGCGCAAGGACATGAAGCGCAAAGGGAACGAGCGCAAGGGGGGAGACGAGCGCACGGAGCGCAAGGCTGCCAAGCGCGCGGCGAAGGGGACCGACAAGGAAAAGTAGCGGCTAAGTGGCGAGCGCCGCGATGCGCGCCTTCAGGGTCGCGCGGAAGCGTTCGACGGAATATGTCTCGAAAATGTTCTTCTGTGCGCGCTGTGCCAGAGCAAGCGCAGCCGGATAGTCGTCGAAAACCCGCCGCATCTGGACCGCGGCCGACGACACGTCGGGTTCCGCCCACTGCGCGCCCTGTGTCGGCCAGTTCACGGCTTTCGGATCGACGTCGACGAGCCGGTAAGCGACTGGCAGGCAGGTTTCCGCCGTGCAGAAATCGGCATTGCCGGAATATCCGGTTGTGATGACCGGGGTGCCATACGCCATGGCGTCGGCGATGACATAGCCGAAGCCCTCCGAACGGTGCAACGACACGAGGCACGACGCCTGGCCAATCAGTTCGGCGAGCTGAGCATCGGAATACCGTTCCGTGACAAATTCGATGCGGCGGTCGCGCGCGGCAATTGCGGCGAGTTTTTCCCATTGACCGAGCGCATTGCTCCAGTGCTGGGGGTTCACGGTCGACGCCTTGATGATCAGCCTGACATCTTCCTGTGAAGCGAACGCCTGTTCAAAGGCTTGCGCAACGGCAAGCGGGTTCTTGCGCTCGATGGAAGAATCGAAATCGAAGACGCAGACAAATGTCGGGACTTCCGGTTGCGACTTCTGCGATACAGCGGTTGATTTCCCCTCCCCATAGAGTCCCTTGCCGATGACATGCGCCTTTGCGCCTGCGGTTGCATAGATATCCGCAACATATTGCGTCGGCGACCACACCTCATCGACGAGCTCGACTCCCAGCCGTTGCACCTGCGGTACCTGTGACGTCTCCCAAAGGAAAAAGCCCGCGGAGTGGCAATCGGTGAGCATCCGGCTTGCGTCGTTTGCATAGATTTCCGGCACGTCCTGCGCATTGACGGCAAAGACGACGACCGGCCGCGAGGCGCACGCGCTGCGCCATCGTTTGATCTCGGCCGTGAACTCCGCCGAATCCATGTCGAAATCGAGTCCGGTGACCGCCGCATTGTCGGCGCGCAGACCAGCGAGCAGCATTCGATAGTTGCGGCCGAGCCCGGTGTTCTTGGTCGCGTGCCCCACGACGAGGACTTCGCGCAAAGTTTTTTCGGCCGGCCGAGCCGCAGGCGCACGCGGCGTGGCAGCAGCGGCGTGCTCCTCGTTGGAAAGGGCAACCAGGATGAGCGGAACGGGAACGTCACTGCGGGTCTCATCAAACCCAAGGATTCCGCGCAGCAACGCGTGAAGTTGGGGATTCTGTGCGAAGAGCGTGGCCATCAACTGCATGGCCAGAAACAGGCGATCAACCGGATTTTTTCGGTCAAATCGCTTTCCATAATAGGTCGAGTTCGCGCAAACCAGATCGATAAAGCGGGTGACGGCGAGGCCGGAGAATTCGTCGGCCGACACAACCTCATTGGCGTAGGCCAGAATGGCGGGGCTGATGCATTCAGGTGGCACATGGTTGGCCGGCACGAACGCGGTCAGGTACCACCAGCATATCTCCCCGAGAGATGCATTTCCCTTCACTCTGAAGTCGCGTTCGTCACGCAACAGGGCATAGACGGTCAGGACGTCCAGGCTGATGCCAGGTCCAATCGAGACCGCCGGCTTCAACAGTGTACCTGCCAGCGACGAACCGACCGGAATGGCATCGTCTGCAATGCGCCGCGAGCAGGCGATGAAGTAATCGGTCGCCTGCTTGCACAACGCGAAATCATCCGTGGCAGGCACTTGCCGGTCATTGGTGCGGCGTTCCAGGAAATAGTCGAAATATCCCTCGCGTAGTTTGGCAAGGCGCTTCTCGGCAGCCTCCGGCAAGGGGGTTTCGGAAAGACTCTGCAGCAGCTTTCTGAAGTCGGAGCCGGCAAAGAATGTCTTGGTCGCGGGGTCGAGCCAGAACAGCACGAAGGCCGCGAGCTTGCGGCGCGCACCGACGTCCTTTGCGGTCCGCGATGCAATGGCACTGACTAGACGGGCAATGCGGGCCTTGTTTCTTGCGTAGAATGGCTCGGGCGCTCCGGTCGCAGACTTGCCGAGATGGCCGAGAACCTCCAGCGCTCCGTCAAAGTCTGACAGTTCGGCAAGGCGCTCAGCCAGCGCGACGCAAGCCACGATGGATCCGATCGCAGTGCCGGAGCGCCCGGCTTCCGGCTCGAGAAACATCTTGCGGATTGCGGCCGCCGAAAGTCCTGAAAACGCATCGATGTAGGATTGTGCGATTGTGGGCGACACCCCGCTGCACTCGCGTCCCATCGCGAACAAGACGTCCGGGCGGTCGTTTTCACGAAAGAATGCCATCAACGAGACAATGGTAGCCTCGTCCCATTCGCTGAACCGTCCGGCCTGGCTTTCGACAACCAGCGTGGCGTCTGCGACCCGCTTCGCCGTGACAAGGTGGGGAATGAGCGCAACTCCGATCGCGTTGTGGGATGCGTACTGGCGCACGAGTTCGCTGATGACGGCTGCATCCAGTTCACCGGGCCTGGCCTTCACAAGCAGGGCCGCAAATTCGCGCTGCAGGCCCTCGCGAAAGCCTCCGACGGTCAGCAGTCGGAGCAAGGCCCCGCCTGCCTCGGAATAACGGCCCAACAGCAGATACGCCATGAACAGGCGATCGGCCGCGGCCGGAGTCGACTTCTGTGAAAGTGCCGCTTCGAGATAGGGAATCGCCAGATCGTACGCCCGCAACTCCGCGAACATCCTTCCCGCCGAATAGTTGAAGCCGGCTTCGGGTTTCCGGGCGCGCGCAATCGGATCGAGAAATGCCGCCGCTGCATCGGGCGATTGCATTTGGCCAAGCGCGCGAGACCGCTCGATGACGATGCCTTCGGCCGTCCTTTCGTTGAACGGTATTGCGTCGGTAATGCTCAGGACGACGTCCGGTCTCGCCGCTTCGGACAGCGACTTGAGAACAGCCGCCGCTGCCGTCTTGTCTGCTGCAAGATGAAGAAACCGATCGGCCGCGGCCTGAGGGTTTTTGTCGAACAATTCGATCAGGACCTGTCCGGAAACGCCATCCCTGGTGAGCGGCCGCGAAACGTCGCCGTCCGGCGGAGTACCTGTCGTTGCAGCGTCGCCGTCCTCGATACCTGCGCCCTGCCTTGAAGCCAATATGTCAGGGCCCGCCGCCACCTTGTCTCCGATTTCGATTGCGTCCCGGGAAGGTCCATTCGGGCCGGACAGCCTTATCTGCCTTCCTTCGACGCTGCTCCGTTGGCATTCTAGGGATGCGAGTCCGCTTTGGGAAGCGCCGCAGCCCCGATGAAAAATGCTCCGTCCAAGGATGGTTTTGGCAGATCGAATCGGTCAGGAGCGCAGCCCGGGATCGTGCTTTGCGCCGGATTGAAGAGCAGCGGCTCGACCTGGCTCTACAATGCGGTGATCCAGATCCTGGAGAATGCGACCGGCCGGCGCGGCCGCGGTGTCGTAGCGTTCTACGCTGACAAAATCGACTCTGTACCCCGCAGCGCCGGGCACGCGGCATACATTGTCATCAAGACGCATATTCCTTCTGCCGGCCTCCAGTTTCTTGCCAGCTTTCTTGGCGCCAGAGTGCTCGTCACAGTTCGCGAGCCCCGCGATGCAATCGCGTCGCTGTTGCAGCGATTTGATCATTCGTTCGAAGGGTCGTTGAACGAGGTTTCTGCCGGTGCGGCGAGGATGGTGAAGCTTGCCGGCCGCGGGCCGATGATCCTGCGCTACGAGGACCGCTTTTATCAGAAGCCCCGGACGATTAACGACGTCGCCGCCTTTCTCGGAGTAAGGCTCACCGGGCAGGCGGCCAACCGCATCTTCCGATCTCTTACGCGCGACGCAGTCGAACGCAAGATCGGGCTGCTACGGCGCAAGGGCGTTTTCGGCAAGCACCCTGATGCCGACCGGTTCGATCCGCACACACATTGGCATCCCGGTCACATCGGCAACGGACGGATCGGCAAATTTCGGGGTGTTCTGTCTCCCGCACAGGCGAAGGCCGTGCTGGATACCACGGCAAAATACCGCAGGCGCTTCGGATATTCCGATATCGGGCAAAAGCCATAGGCGAATTGGCCGATGCTTGCGCGCCGGTGCGCGCCCATGCAAAACCGCAAGCGAGTTCTGGGGCATCGCGGCGCTTCAATGATCGTTTCCTACCGGCACAACTACATCTTCATCAAGACCAAGAAGACGGCCGGCACGACAATCGAGTGGGTGCTGGCGCAAAGTTGCGGCCCAGAGGACATCACGACGACCGCCCGCCCGGATGAACGCGAAGGACGCAGAGCGCGACGCCGCCAATCGACGTTCTCGGCCGAAGACCTTGAAGTCTTGTCACCAGCCGAGCGATTCCGCAGGCTACGCGATCTTCGCGACAAGGCAGCCAAGCGTAAGCTCAAGGAACAACTCCGCTCCGAGGGAGACTTCCACAATCACATCTCGGCGGAGCAGCTGCGTCCCCTCCTTGACGAGACATTCTGGAATTCAGCGCTGAAGTTCACGGCGGAACGTCATCCCTACGAAAAGGCCGTCTCGTTCGCCTATTTTCAATACAACCAATCCGATCGGCATATTGCCAGCTTCGAAAGGCTGCTGGACCAGGTCGTGCGGCAGGGAGGTTACGAGGGTTTTCGGCGATGGTCGATCGGCGGAATTCCGGCCGTGGACGACTTCATCCGCCAGGAGAGCCTGCTGCAGGATCTGCGGCGCATTGGTGAACGGCTCGGGATACCCATCCCGGACGATCTGCCGCAACTCAAGGGAAACGCGCGCAAGGACCGGCGCCCGGCGCGTGAGATTCTGACGGATGAGCAGAAACGGATTGTGTTCGAGACTTGCCGGGCCGAATTCAACCTCCTCGGCTATGAACCTTAACGCACGCTGCGTGCTGTTTGAGTTTATCGCCGGGGGCGGTTAGGTTGCTGGCTCCACGGACATTTTTCGGGGCACGTAGTCGGGCGGCCGCATGCTTGTCATTTGCTACGGCATTACAAAATCGGGCAGCACGCTCGCTTTCGAACTGGCCAAGCAGGCGCTTGCCCATTGCGGTCACCCGCAGGACCGTCTTTCGGATGAAGTCGTCACGCCCGGTCACAAGATCAACTTCGTCGATTCGATGTCCGCGGCGCGCATCGAGAAGCTGGAGCGCGAGATCGGTCCCGACCGGATCATCGCGGTGAAGACACACGCCGGCCTTGATCGCGAGAAGTTCCAATATGTGGATCGTCTGTGCGCCGATGGCCGGTTGAAGGTTCAGATTGTCTATCGCGATCCACGCGATGTGTGTCTGTCGATGGTAGATGCCGGGCGCAAGGCGCGTGCCCAGGGACACGGAGCCTTTTCCGAGATTCATGATATCTCCGATGCCATCCACTCCGTCGAGAAGCAGCTTGCAAAACTTCGCCGCTGGGGCGCGTTGTCGAATGTTCTGCGCATCAGCTACGACAAGGCGGCGTTTGAGACCGATGCGGCGCTTTCGGCAATCGACGCGCATCTGGGACTCGCGAGCAACCACGCTGCGGTCATCGATGAGGTGATGAACCGGGCGTTCACGCAAAAAAACAAGGGTGTCCGCGGGCGGCACCGGAATGAACTCAACGAACCGGATCGCAAGGTCATGGCGATCGTCTTTGGCGCGTTCCTGAAGCAGGTTCTTGCCGAGGACGACTTCTCCTGGTTCACCGACGCGCGGCGCTCGCTACTGCAAGGCGCGGCGGCGAGAACCGATTCGTGATCTAGCCGGCTTTCGCCGGTGCGGGCTTCGAGGCTTCTGCGCCGGCTGTCTGGCGCTTTTTGCCGCCGGTCTTTCTCGGACCGGCCCAGTCCGCAGGACGGAAGCGAATGTTCTTGGGCCCGCCTTCCTCTTTTGCGGCGCGGATCACGAATGTACCGAATTCTGGAATGGTAACGCGATCGCCACGCGCGAGGGCGCCACGAATCTGCTTGAAGGTTTCCGCCAACACGGCGCTGACCGATGCCTTGCGCACGTTGCAGGCGGTGCCGATACCCTCATACAGGTCCTTGAGCTTGACTGGTTTGGCCATTTTCCCCTCGTTTGGGGCGACCGTATGGACAATTCCGGCGGCTTTCAAGCCTTTCTGCCGACAGGGTATTTTGCCCGGGCCGCCGGTTGCGAAGCTGCGCGCCATGCGGCATGGATACCGAATGGGCAACCGCCTGAGGACAATCGCGCGCCGCGTCTTACACCGTTTGCACGGCTACATTCTGGCATGGCCGCTCCTCGTGTCTCGTCTTTTTCCGCCGGCGGGCGCGCGGGAAGCTCGCGAGCTCGAACAGGCCGGCCGAACCGATGAAGCTGTCGCTGCCTGGCAGGCGATCCGAGATCGCCGCGTCGGGGATGCCGAAATCGTGCGTCTCCGGCTGAAGCGGGCGACCGAGACAGGCCGGCGTGGCGACTGGCCGTCTGCGGTCGCAGACTACGAAGCGGCGATGGCGATCGCTCCCCACGATGGACGCGTGCGCGACAAGCTGGAGTATGCAGCCCTGCGCGGCGCGCGGGCAGCGCAAGCAGACGGACACTGGCTTGATGCGTGCCGCATGTGGCTCGCCTTCGGACGGGTGAGCGCCGACAAAGTGAAGTGTCAACGCAACCTTCTGCAATGTGCCCGGTATGCCGGCGAAAGCGCCGACACGACCGAGAAGATCGAACATGCCCTCAAGGCGTGGCGTTGTGTCGGCGATTTCGATCCGAATTCAAAAGATGCCCGGCGCGGGATGGTGTGGTGTCACATGACACTGGCACGCGAATCCGAGCGCGCGGGCGACCTTGCCGCCGCGCGCGCACAGTGGGAATCCGTCGTCGAACTTGCGCCCGATGACATACGCGGTCGCGAAGGCTTGCGCCGCATTGCGTCGTCGCCACAGCAGCAGGCCGCGCAATAGATGGTTCGCCGAAATCGCTCGAAGGAATCAGAGACTCCCGGCCGTGGCGGCAGGTCTCAAGAAGGAAGGGTGCGCGCCAAGCGCAAAAAGGAGGCGAAGCGCGCGCTCAAGGCGCAACAGAGCCGCAAAGGTGAAATGCGCAAAGTCCAGGCTGACTTCGGCGACACCGGTGACGCCAGGAAATTCCTCATGGCAGGGGATTGGAGTGCGGAGGCATACGAGCGCGTGCTGTCCGAGTCCACGATCGCCATGCCGCACGAAGAGAACGGCGAGGAAATCCTGGAAACCCTTAGCCATGCCAACGGAAGTCCGAATGGCGAGGAGATCCTGGAAACGCTCGCCAATGCGTCCGGAATTCGGCACGAGCACGCGCATCATCACGCCCCAGAACGAACCACAATTCTGAGAGTCGCCTTTGAAGGCATCCCGGAGGCCGAAGAGGCAGGGCTTGCTGCCGCACTGAGGGCGCAGTTGGGCGCGGCGATGTCCGTCGGCACGATGGCATCGGGATCCAGTCTGCTCATTCGGCGCCCACCTTCCCTGATTGATCCGGGCGCCGAGCCTGTCGCCAAGCCTGCGCACCGCCCGAAATTGCAGATCGTTCTCGACGAAATCGAAACTGAAGCCTCTGCGGGCGAGCATCGAGCGGTTTCCAGATTTGCCGCCGCCGAACGCGCACACATTGTCGGCGTGAATGATCTGGTGCGTCGCTACGGCACAGACAGGATGCTGGAGGGTTCAGCTCTCGGGGCGTTCGGGCTCGAAGTCGTCGCTGATGCGATCTTGATCGTCGCTGCGCAGCAGAACCTGTTGCCTGCAGAGTTGCATGCCTCACCTTTGCGTTCGGCGCCAAACGATTTGATCGAAGCATCCGATCTCGCCCAGAAACCGCTCGATCTCCTGTCGAAGCTGAGCTGGGATGCGCCCACTCCGCCGAAGCTTATCGAGGCGCGTCTTTCGCGGTCTGCCTTGGAGGCATTTGCGGATTCACAGATCGCGCTCGAACATCGCGGGTCGAGCCGTCTGTTGCCGATCGGCGAGTCGATCGATTGGAACGTCCCGCTGGAAAGCGAACGGGAGGCGGCTTCTTTTTTCGGCCTTAGCTTTTTGTCTTCCGTTCTCCTTTACTGGTACGTCAAGGCCAGCGGTAAGACCAACGATGATCTGGCCGCCATCGATAAGACCCTGAAGGAGAAGGGCGTAACCGCAAGCGCCCTGTTGTCGCGATCCGGTTCGATCATTGCGGACTTCGCAGAACAGTGTCGGCCCTCGAAGACGCCGTCAGCGTGGACCAGGCCGGCGCTGGTTCAGCGAGCCAAGGTCCTGTTGTTGTTCCTGCTCGCGTGCCGGGCGGCTGCAAGGCGCCGTATCCGCTTCGACGCTGCCCTGTGCACGCCGGCCTTTCTTGGCCTTGTCGATGCGATCGAATTCCTCCGGCGCGATAGCGGGGCCGCAATCGGCCAGGAGGAAGGGATTTCGCAAATCGGTTTCCTCGTCGGCATCGCGCTCCCTCTTCGGCGCATGACGTATGGCCGAATCCTGCTGGAGGAATGCTTCAATCACCTAGCGACGTTCCACCTGGCAGCCGGCCTGAGCGAGGATGGCGTCTGGCGTGGCACGTTCGAGGAACATTGCGGAACGCTCAAGGCGGCAGTGACGCTTCTTGTCAGCGTTCGCGCGCTGAAGCTTTCCGCTGCCCTGCCTGTTTCCGCCGCCGCGGAACAGATGACGGCGTTTGTTGAGGCGATGCTGCGCGGAAACAGCCTGCCGCCGCCGATCAATCACATTGCGCAGGTATCGCACGAAAAAAGCCTCAAACTTGCGCGCACGGCTCTTTCCGTGCCCGGAGCCAAGCCGATTGAGCCTCGCGCGACCTATGTCCTGCCGGATACCGGCTACTTCATCAGTCATACACGTGGCGAACATGGTCCGGCGTCGTCGCAACTCGTTGTGCACGCCGCTGCCGGCGACGTGCGGCACAAGCGCCCCGGCAGGTTTTCATTATCGTTCTGTATCGGCGATACGGACCTCGTGATCGGCGGCGGCGCCATCTCCCGCAAGGTGCCGAAGGACATTGCGGCGATCCTGCGAACGGATCTTGCGTCCGGCAACGAGTATCGGGTGAACGGCACGAGCTATGGCGCGGCTGAAAGCGTGGCGCCGGATGCAATCGCGCTCGAGCGCAGCTGGGAAGGCCGAGGCTGGGCCGCCGCCACCTTCGTCAACACGGCGCACGCAGATGCCCGGATCAGGCGGACGGCGATCCACCTAAAGCCTGTTCACGCACTGCTTGTGGTGGACGAACTCACAAGCAAGAGCGGCTCGGAATGCGTCTTCGAGCAATTCTGGCATCTTGCGCCGGACATGATCCGGCAAGGGGACTTATATCAATTTGCAACGACCGCGCCCGGCTGCCTTTCCGTCGCTTTCGATTCCGGTGGCAGCGGCCCCGATGTTCTTGCTGCTTCGACCCCGCAGGACAACCCAATCAGCTGGTCGGTGTCGCGCGACGGAGAACTAGTTCCTCATCCAGTCGTGCGCCGCACGCTTTCGACCGGCAACGGTCTTGCAGTTTCACTCTTCCAGTGGAGCCGAGAGCCGGCGCCGCTGAATTTGAGACACGGCGGATTGCAGGAAGATGGCTGGATGATTGAGGCGCTTGGCAAGTCCTTTGAGGTCCGCTTTGCCCTGCGTGGCGATGACCTTGCACGCCTCGACAAATCAGAGACCTGACCGCGACCGGTTGCGGTGGAACAAGGACTTAACCCATATTGGGGCTCCTGTGTATGTGTGGGGAAGCTGTGGTGCCTGCGGGTTGGCGAGGGCAGTTGAAGGTTGCGGGCGCCGCCTTGCGCGGATGGCTTGTCGACGTTGCCGATCCACGCGAGCCGGTTCGATTCAATCTCCGGATCGACGGTCAGTTCCGCGGGATGTATGTGGCCCACAAGCCAAAAGCCGTATTGATGCGGAATATGCCGGATGTGGACACGGCGTTCGCGTTCGATATTCCGGTCGCGCCGCATTGGATTACCGGCGAAGTCCAGGAGATTCGCCTTGAGGATCCCGGCGATGACGCAGGCGGCTGTCTGCTGCGTTCGTCTCTCGGCCCCGCTGCGGGAAAGCACCTTTGGCCGGACCAGATCGCCGGTGAAGCACTGATCGGAGCGTCGAAGTCCCCCGGCTTTGCTCGTGGATCGAGGAGAGCGTTGGAACTTCCCGGTGCGCGCGAGGCGGCGGACGAGGGGCGCTGGCTCGACGTCGCGCGTCTTTGGCTCGATGCGTGCCTCGAGAATCCCGGGAGCGAAGATTGCCTGGACGGACTTCAACATTGTGCCGCAGCCGCCGGCGCGACTGCCGACAATCCGGCACGTCTGCGCGAAGCTCTCGAAGCCTGGCACCTGGTGAGCGAAGTCGCGCCGGCTTCCGCGATTGCGCGCCGCGGCCTGGTCATCTGTCACACGGCTCTCGCGCGCGACGCCGAGGCGACAGGCGATTTGCTCGCGGCGCGTGCGAACTGGAACGCCATTCTGGATCTACTGCCGGACGATCCCCATGCCGCACAGGCGCTTCGCGGACTGGACGGCGAATCCTTCTCCCGTCAATCCGTTCCAACGAAGTTTCGCGGCCAGGTGAAGGTCGCGGGCAACCTCATCCGAGGATGGCTGCTGAACATGGCCGCGCCGCGCGAACCGGTCGGCTTTTGTCTGCGTATCGACGGACAGCCGCGGGGCGTGTTCGTCGCCGGACGTCCGAAGGCCGTGCTGATGCGGACCATGCCGGACGTGAGCATGGCGTTTGATTTCGAGATTGCCATCTCCCCCGACTGGGTGACTGGCGGAGTTCAGGAGATCCGGATCGAGGATCCGGGCAATTCCGATCTCGATCTCGCACTGCGAGCAGCGCTTGGCCCCGGTGCCGGGGAATGCTTCTCCGCGGATCGCTTCGCTGGCGAAGCGACGATTGGCGCCAATGCAGCGGCGGGTTCCCAGGCGGCATCCGGCAAGCCGGACGACATTGGCCGGGTCTTGCGCGCCTGCATGACCTCGTTGCGTGAGGGCAAGGTCGATGCGACCCGCCATGCGCTCAAGAGCTTCTTCCGCGCCGATACCGACATGGCGCGTCGAGACATGGCCAATGCGCTGGGAGTGCTCGCGCGCGAAGAGGTTTCACCCGACGTCCGGCGCAGCCTTCTGATCGACCAAATCGAGATTCTCCGCATTCTCGCGGAATCGGGCGATCGCTCGATCCGTATCAATGGACAGATCGGCCTCGCGGCGGCGCTCTGCAGTGTCGGCCAATACGGCGAGGCGGCAGCCGCTGCGGACCAGGCACTGCGATGGATGCCGAACAGCGTCAAAGCCCTCGTCACAAAAGCAAAGGCACTCGTCCCGCAAAACGCGATCGATGAAGCCCGCGCGCTGTACGAACGCGTCCTCGACATCGAACCACACAACCAATCCGTCCGTACGACGCTGCGCATTCTCACGACTCTGGCGGAAGAAGATGCGCCGGAAGCCGAACCCGCAATCGTTGCGATCCTGCCGGAAGGCTCGCCACTTGACCGGCTTTTGGGTTCCTCCCATTCAGGCCCGCGGGCGTCCAACTGGATCTGCGTAACCGGCGCGCGATCCGATGCAGACGTCACTCCGTCCGACCTGGCCGCGCTGAATGCTCAGACGGCCCGGCATTTCGGTTGCGCAAGGATTTCCAGTGGCGATCGCGAAAAATCCTTCTGGCGGCGAGATGCCATCGTCGGCTTGATTGAAAGCGGCCTTGTAAAGGGCGCAGACACTGGCGAGTCGCTGGATGCGTTTGCAGCGCTCTATAGCGGGCCCCAAACGCAAGCCTCGATCAGCGTGTCTTCGCGCGGCACCGTCATGGTCACGTCGCGCAATGGCGGGTTCAAGTTTGGGGGTGGAGAACACTTCATCGAGAGCGCTGCAGAGCACTATGCTGAAATAGGTTTTTCTCCTGTCATCGTCGGCACGCGTCCTGAATTCCGCGGCGAGACGCGCGTAGAACAGGGTCTGCGCTACGCCTTCATCGAGGAGAGCGTTGCGGCTTTCCGCAAATTCGTCATCGAAAACGACGTGCGTCTGGTGCATGCGATCTCGGGTATGGGCTTCCTTGTTTCGGAGGCGCTGAAATACAGCAACATTCCGTTCGTCTACGGCGTCCATTTCTGGCGGGAATTGCTTGGCAATGAGCAGGACGCCAATTACTTCGACGGCGAGGGCAAGCCCATCCCACGCAAGGAATTTCGTGTGATCCTGGCGCGCGCGGCAACGGTCTATGCCAATTCCCGCTATACGCAACGGACGATCGAGGACGGTTTCGGCGTTCGCTGCCCGATCATCTATTCTCTGCCGCGCGAGATTTCGAGATCAGCATGAGCCCGTCGAACTACGTTCTTCTCACGAACGCGAAGGCGGACAAGGGCTACAGCTTGCTGCTGGATGTTGCCCGCCTTGTGCCGGACATCCCGTTTCTCGCGATTGCAAGCCAATCCGACATTGAAGATGCGAGACACGCCGCGCGCAATCTTGCCAACGTGCACGTCGTTTCGCGGGTCGACGACATGGAGCCGGTGTACCGGGGCGCCCGGGTTGTGGCTGTGCCGAGCTATCTCTTCAAGGAGACGTTCAGCCGGGTCTGCATCGAGGCGCACCGTTACGGCAGGCCGGTCATCGGATCCGACCAGGCGAACGTTCCGTTTCTCTTGAGCGAGTCGGGAATTGTCCTGCGACACGATGCGGCCGCTTGGGCGAGCGAACTCCGGCGCTTGTACAGCGATAATGACTACTACGAATCGCGGTGCACGCTCGCACGTGAAAATTCGGCGCGCTATCCCTACGCCGGACAGCGGGCCGCGATTCACCGTGTTGTTGATGCGGTCGGTGCGTCCACATTGATTGCGGTGGGGTCTGGGCTTGGCAACATGCTGCATGTAACGCCCATGATCCGCAACATTGCGAAGCGCACCGGTGCCCCCGTGGATGTCGCGGTCGCGCAGGATCACACCAGCAGTCTTTTCCTTCTGCACAATCCGCAATATGTGAATGCCGTCTATGCCCTGACCCGGGCGGCGCTCCACCGGCGCTACAAGACTGTCTTCGTGACGCACTCCTTTGGCATCGCGCGCGTGGCGTTCGAGGGGGAGCGGGTGCTTTGGTCGCGCGACTGGGGCGCCTTTCGCGCCGACGGCATGCATGAAACACGCTTCAATCTTGAAGCGGCGAAGCATCTCCTTGGAATTCCCTACGACGAAGACGATCTCGCCGGCTATTTCGTCGGCGATCTCGAATACCGGCCCCCGCGCGAGACACTTATCGGGATTCATGCCGGCTCGAAGGGCGGCGTGTGGCTGGCAAAGCGCTGGCCTTATTTCGCAGAGCTGGCCGAGCGGCTCAGGAATCGCGGGCATAGGGTCGCGTCGTTCGGTACCGCGGATGAATATGTCGAAGGCACCGAGAATCGCACCGGCGGCTCAATTCAGGAGATGTGCGAGGCAATGCTTTCCTGCACGCATTTTGTCTCCAACGACAGCGGCCTCATGAACATCGCGAATGCGCTTGGCATTCCGGTCCTGGCGATCTTCGCGCCCACCAATGCCGACACGCGTTTGCCGCTCGGCGGCAAAGCTCAGGCGATCCGCCTGCAAAAGCCGTGCGCACCCTGTGAGGTCAGCGACCCGCAACGGTTTACAAGCGGACGCTGCAACTGCATTGGTGAGATTTCGGTCGAGCGCGTGGAAGATGGCTTGCTGGGTCAGATGGCATCGCTTGAGGGACAAAGAGGGGAACTGGAATACGCATGAGCGTTCTTTTACCGACATCGATCGGTGACGCGATCGACAGAATGACGATTCTCGAAATAAAAGGCGAGAAAATCAGCGATCCCGCGAAGCGGCAAAACGTGTTGGTTGAGCTTGAACTCGTCCGCAAGGCTCTTGCCGCGTCGGTCGAGCGCAACGCGCAGATGGATGATCTTGCCCGGCAACTCAAGGCCGTCAATGCCGAGCTCTGGGATGTCGAGGATGCGATCCGCGAATGCGAACGGCACCGCGATTTCGGCGGGGAGTTTGTTCGCCTGGCACGGTCCGTTTATCGCACCAACGACCGGCGGGCCCAACTCAAGCGCGACATAAACCTCCTGGCCGGGTCCGCGATTGTCGAGGAAAAGGCCTATTCCGACTACGGTGCGGGGGCGGCCTAGGGCCGCCGGGCTGGCAATTTGTCTTCAACGGCGTCGTTGCCACCGGCGCGGCCGCCGCTTAAATTGTCTGCATCGGCGACAAGCTAACGTCTTGCGCCGACGGGCGTATTTGGTCGAAGTGGCGGTATGTGGAAAGACCTCAAAGCACAGATCGACGTCATCAAGGCGCTGACGATTCACGATCTGTCGGGACAGATGAAGACCCTGAATTACGGGTACGTCTGGCTAATCCTTGAGCCGATCATTTTCATCGGATTCATGCGCCTGGCGCGCTCTGCCTTCAAGGCGCTGGCGCCGCCGGATGGGATGACGCCGCTCGCGTTTTTTACCATCGGCGTTATTCCGACGTTCATGTCGTTCCAGCTGATCAACAAAATCTTTTCGATCGTCGGCTCTCCGTCAGGAATGCTGAAATTTCCGAATGTCACGCCGGTCGATATGGCGCTCGCCTCGGCTTGTTCCATCTTCTGTACCTATTTCATGCTCTTCTGGGTCTTCCTCATTCCCGTCTCGATTTACGAAGGCTGCTGGCCGCCCCGCAATTTGTTTGGCGTCATGATGGCATTCATCGGCATTTTTCTTCTCAGTGTCGCGCTGGGTTTTGTCCTTAGCGCGGCGTACCGCGTATTTCCGCTGATGACGAAATTCTGGACCATGGTGCAGCGTGGCCTCAGGATGGTCTCCGGCATGTTCTTCGTGATCACCATGCTGCCAATCAGCGTGTGGCCTTACCTCACCTGGAACCCGCTTCTCCATCTCACGGAGTTGTTCAGGCAGTATTGGTTCATGAGCTACAATTCCCCGATCGCGAGTCCCATGTTCGTCATGGAGTGTACGCTTGTTCTATTGCTGTTGGGTCTTTCGCTGGAGAAATTCATGCGGCGGGTTCCATACATATGATCGAGTTCGTCAAGGTCTGCAAACGGACTCGCAAGACGATCACGCCGATCGTCTATGAGGATCTCAGTTTTCGCATCGAAGATGGAGAACGCGTCGCGCTGCTGGGAGGACCGGCGTCGGGCCTGAACGTCATTCTCGAACTGATTTGCGGCGCCAACGCGCCGGACCAGGGCCGCGTGATCCGGACCGGAACCTTCTCCTGGCCCATCCCGGATAGCAGTTTCTTTCACAAGCATCTGAGTTTTGTCGGCAATGCACGCTTCATCGCCCGCATGTATGGCATGCAGGAATCGACCTTTATTCCGAGAGTGATGGAGATGGCCGGTGTTGAGGATCTGAGAGAGGAGCGGCTTGATCATTGTCCGAAGGGCGTTCTCGGGCAATTTTCGTTTGCTCTGGGTCTTTTCGTGCCGTTCGACACGTACATCTTCACGAAAGTCGGCGTCGGTAAGGGTGAGATGCTCGAGCGGATCCAGGGCGCGATCGCCGAGTTGGGGCAAAGGAGTGGTCTTCTGATTGCCACCGGACAGCCGAAGGGATTTGAGGCGTTTTGCGACAAGGCCTACGTACTCGACGAGGGCCAGGCCTTCTACTACGAGGACCTCGAGGCCGCGCAGGAGCATCTGAAGCGCAGCCTGGCAAAAGCGCCGGCTGAGTTGGAAGAATTTGCTGAAGCTCCCGAAGAGGAGCTGCTTGATGACTTCTTTTGAGCGTGGCCTGTCTGCTTGCCGCGAGGGAGCTCTTCGGCTAGGGATGCATCATAGGGAAAGGCGGGACGCCTGTGTCTGATATCTATCGATCCGCGTCGGCTTCCGACGAAGCCGTGGAGCCGCAGCCGCCGGTGCTTGGCACAGGCGAAACGCTCAAGCGAATCCTCGAGCAGCTCGCCATAACGTGGCGGACGATCCTGAGCCGCATTTCCTTCTGGACGATCGTGCTGGCCGCCGCTGGCCTCTCCTCGGTTTACTATTTCATCTTTGCTGAATCGCTTTACGATTCGAATTCCATTCTGAGCCTCCAGAGCAAGTCATCGGTCTCTTCCGGCGCTTCCTCGGTTCTAAGCGGAGTGATGGGTGGGAGCGCCGGTGGCGTCCAGACCCAGCAGCTCTATGAATACATCACTTCGATGGATATGCTGAAGGTGCTCGACAAGCAGTTTCATCTCCGGCAGCTCTATTCCTCGTCGCAGCGCAATCCATTCATGCGATTGTGGTGGCCGTCGAGTGATGACCAGTTCCTCGACTTTTATCAGAACATGGTGGCCGTCGTGCCCGACACGACGAACAGTCTGCTCACGATCGATGTTCTCGATTATGATTCGAAACGTGCCAAAGCCATCTCAGACGCCATCGTTTTGCAGTCCCAGAAATTCCTGAACGACCAAGCCGCGGTCATGCAGAAGCAGACGATGGCGTTCGCCCAGACTGAGTTGCAGAATTCGCTCAAGGCAGTGCAGGCCGCGAAGATTCCGTACGAGCAATCCATTGCCGAAATGCGTTTGTCGGCGGCTCAGTCGGCCCTGGCGACGGCGACCGGCCTCGCCAATCAGCAGGCGCAATTCATCATTCCGGTTGCTGCGCCGACGCTGCCCACCAACACGACGAGGCCGGAACGCATTCTCGACATTGCGGGCATCACGGTTGTTGCTGCGATCACTTATGCTGTCGCATTCCTGATGTGGGCAAACGTGCGCGACCATCGCCGCGCCTGAAGGCGGCGGCGTCTGGCAAAGGGCATGGCAACGGACGCTGGGACGAGACGGCATGCCGTCCCGGATTGCCGACATTTAATGCTGGATTGACAACGGCTTGCCGCAATATGCAGGCTCAACGTCAGGTGAGGGGTCACCGATTGCGCCGAGTGGGCGCAAGACCAGGAGTACGTAATGCAAGCGTTTCGCGTTTTGATGCTTTCCGCGGCGTCAGCCGCCCTCATGGGGGGAGCAGCGATGGCGCAATCGCCCGCCGGCGCGCCGCCTCCGGCACAGATGAGTCAGCCCTACGCCCATCGCCCGCATGCACATCAGGCCAGGGTTCCGCACGAACTGAGGATTGTGTGGCGTCAGGAAGTGCGCGGTCAGCTCAAATCCCTGCCACCTGAAGAACGCCGGGGTTGGATGCGTCGCCAGTGGGCATCGATGTCTGATGGCCAGCGCCAGGCGAAGCTCGCAGAGTTGCAGGCAAAATGGGATGCGATGCCGCCGAAGGCGCGCACCGCGCTGCTCGACCGTGCGGCCGCGCATCAAGAGGCGCGCAGGGCCAGGCGGGCCGCGATGAACACGGGACCTGGGGCTGACGAACCGGGGCCGCCGCCACCGCCGCCAAGCGGTCCCTCGCACTGAAACGATATTGAGGTGAAAGCAGCAGCCGGGATGTTCGTCCCGGCTGTTGCGTCTTTGCTCCTCGTCCGGGCAAGCCGGGTCCATCGTCTGCGTGCGGCGGAAATCTCGGGGAAGAGGGGAGCAGGGAAGGTTACGATTGCGCACGAACCTCTGAGCTTGGCCAAATTCTCCGCGAATCTGTTGCAGCGGCCGGGCTCTTTGCGGAAAAATCAGACGTGGATGGCAGCTTGGATGCAGATGTACGGTCTCTTGCATGCGGCATTTGGTGCTGGAATTGCCGTGACAGTCGAGCTGCCGGTGCGCACGGCTGCGCTCAACGCCGCCGCCTGATATGCGTACCTTCGTTCCGCTCTTCCTGCTCGGAACGCTTGCGACCCCGGCGTCGGCCGCGATCGACATCGGCGCGAGCGGTTACATCGATCTCAGGCTTGTCGCGCCGCTGGACGAACGAAGCTGGCTCGATGGCGGATTGGGCAAGACCCGTTACGGGAAAGGCGATTCCAATTTCCAGTTCGCCGGCGCGGTCGGCCAGGGCTATGTCCTGTTCACCCCTGAGATCATGGTGTCCGCGACGGCCCGCGCCGAACCCGAGCAGAAGAACGCCGTCGATCTCATCGAGAGCTACATCCGCTACCGGCCCGTTTCGACCAATGCGTGGCGATGGTCGGTGAAGGCGGGCGCCTTCTTCGCCCCGTTCTCGCTCGAAAACACCGAGATCGGATGGTCGAGTTATTGGACGATTACGCCATCCGCCATCAATTCCTGGTTCGGGCAGGAGCTTCGCACCATCGGCGCCGAGGGAACGGCGGACTGGCGCACGGATGAAGGCTCACTCGAATTCGTCGCGGCCGCCTTTGGCTGGAACGATCCGGCCGGTGTGATGATCGCAGATCGCGGCTGGACGATGGACGACACGCCGACGAGCCTGTTCGATCGCTTGCGCGAACCGGATGCCACCGTCTTGCTGTTCGGCGGCAAGCCGCCGGACCACACACCGATCTTCGAGGAATTGGATAACAACGCCGGCTGGTACACGGGTGTGTCCTGGGACGATGATGGCGGCTGGCATCTGGAAGCCGAGCGCTACGACAACGAAGCCGATCCGTCCGCCCATCACGATGACTATTTCGCCTGGCGCACGCATTTCTGGAATGCTGGGTTCTCGTGGCGAGACGGTGAGTTTAGTGTCATCTCGCAGGCACTGACCGGGGACACGACGATCGAACCCTTCTCGGGGTTCGACAGCACCACGGTTTTTCAGTCCGCGTACCTGCTGGGTGGCTGGGAGCGCGGGGAATGGCGTTTGGCGTTGCGCGGCGACTGGTTCCGCACCAAGACGCACAACAATTTCGGACCGTCGCCGCTGCTCAGCGAAAACGGCAGTGCCGTCACGGCCGCCGTGAGCTGGCTGCCGAAGGACTGGGTGCGGCTCACCGGCGAAGTGCTGTGGATCGAAAGCAAGCGCGACGAGCGTATCATCACCGGTGAGGACCCGAGCCAAAGCGGTGTGCAGGCGCAATTCTCTGCGCGCTTCTACCTCGAATAGCCGTTCATCCGTCTGGCGCCGCGCAGTCCGAGTCGCCAATATGCGGCGGCACACGGATTCGCCCGATGCCGCGGCCATTCGCCGGAGTTCTCCACTGACCAGGATCTTCCGCAACGCAGGCGACCTCGCCGGCTTCATTCTCGGCACCGTTGGCCACGATATCGTGCTGGGGTTGCCGCTCGGGCTCGGCAAGGCGAACGATATCGCCAACGCGATCTACGCGCGCGCCGCGGCGGATCCATCCATCCGCTTGCGCATCTTTTCGGCGCTCACACTGGAGAAACCGTCCTACCATAACGAGGTCGAGCGGCGATTTCTGGAACCGGTGATCGAACGGCTGTTTGGTGGCTACCCCGAACTGGCCTACGCGAAGGCGCTGCGTCACGGTGGACTGCCATCCAATATCGAGGTCAACGAGTTTTTCTTTCTCGCCGGGCGTTGGCTCGGCAATCCGCGCGCGCAACAGGACTATATCTCGGCGAACTACAGTCATGTCGCGCGCCTGGTCGACCATCGCGGGATCAATGTGATCGCGCAGCTGGTGGCCAAGCGAGGGGAGGGTGATGCGGCCCGCTACAGTCTCTCCTGCAACACCGACATCACGGTGGATTCCCTGCGCCAGCGCGCAGGCGGGAAGGCAAGCTTCCTGCTGGTGGGCCAGGTCAATTCGGAATTGCCCTTCATGCCGGGTGAAGCGGAATTCCCGGCCAGCGAATTCGCGGCGATCCTTGACGATCCGACGACGGATTTTCCACTGTTCGCCCCGCCCAAGGAGCCGATCGGCCTGGCGGAATATGCCACCGGCTTTCACATCGCGCGGCTGATTCCCGACGGTGGCACCCTGCAAATCGGCATAGGCCAGGAAGGCGATGCTGCGGTCCATGCGCTGATCCTGCGGCACAAGGAGAACACGGCATTCCGCGAAGCGACCGCGGCGCTCTGCCCATCCGACCAGCTCAAAAGCGCAGAGGTTGCGCCCTTCACGGATGGCCTTTACGCCGCAACCGAAATGCTCGTGGACAGCCTGCTCAATCTCTACGCGGCGGGAATCCTCAAGCGTGAGGTGGGTGGCGCTGTTGCAAATGCCGGATTCTTTGTCGGCCCGAAGGCCTTCTACAAGACATTGCGCGAGATGCCGGATGCCGAGCGCGCGAAGTTTCAGATGCGCGCGATCACTTTCACAAATGCGCTTTACGGCGATGAGACCGCCAAGCGCGCAGCGCGCGTGAAGGCGCGGTTCATCAACAACACCATGATGGCGACTCTGCTGGGCGAAGCGGCGTCCGATACGCTCGAAGATGGTCGCGTTGTCAGCGGCGTCGGCGGGCAGCACGATTTTGTCGAACAGGCGTTTGCCCTCAACGGCGCGCGATCCATCCTCACTGTGAAGGCGACGCGCTCATCGCGCGGCAAGATCACCTCGAATATCCGGTGGTCGGTGCCGCACATCACCGTCCCGCGGCACATGCGCGATATCATTGTCAGCGAATTCGGTGTTGCCGATCTGCGGGGGAAGTCCGACGCGGAGTGCATCGCTGCCATGCTCAACATTGCGGATTCGCGCTTCCAGCCGGAATTGCTGCGCACCGCGAAAGCGGCGGGCAAGCTGCCGTCGCGCTACGAAATCCCTGCGGAGCATCGCAACAACACGCCGGAGCGCATCGTCGCGGCGCTGAAGCCCTTGCAGGAGCGCAGGCTGCTGCCGCTCTTTCCGCTTGGCACCGATTTCACGCCGGTGGAGCAGCGTCTCGTCCCGATTCTGGCGCGCATGGCGGACGCCTCGCAATCCGCCCGCGAACTGGCCGCGCTGGGTCTGAAGGGTCTCTTTCACCGGCACCAGGATCCGGAGGCCCTTGCCAGGCTGGGCCTGGATCGTCCGCGTTCGCTTGCCGACAGGCTTTATCGCATCCTTCTACAAGGGGCGCTTCTGGACTCTTAGGGTCCGGAAACCCTAGGAACGGATCGCGCCGCATCCCGTTGGTTCACGGAGCCGAAGGAGATTCCACCCATGCAGAGATTGTCACGCAATGCCATCATCCGGTCCGCCACGCGCAATCTGGATTCCATCTGGCCTGATCATTTGCCAAGTCTCATGCGCTCACGGGAAGCGGCGGCGCACAATGCGCTCGCGATCGGCATGATCGCCGGCGGCTTCATGGCGATCGGCATGCTGGCCATTGCCCGGCTCGCCATCGGCCGGATGTCAGTCGGCAAACTGCATTTGCGCGAGCTGGAGATCGACGATCTTACTGTGCATCGTGTGCACAATGGATCGCGGCCGGCCGAAGTGCCTTACGTGCATCAGCCGGAAGGCGATGAGAGCGAGGGTCTCGCCGTATCTCCGGAGGAGGCATTCACGAAGGAGGACCTCGCTTCCGATGGGCAATCGGGCAAGCGTGGGAAGGGCAAGAAGAACGGCTCCGAGGGCGAAACCGAAGGCGGCAAGCCGCACTAGCGAACGCCCCTCTTCCGGCATGCCGGAAGAGGCAGCGACCGGAGCGATCAGGCCTTCTGTTCCATACCGAGCTTGGTGCGCACGGACTCCGCGATGAATTTGTCGCGTTCCGGTCCCTTGAGCTTCTTCTCGATCGCTGCCTTCTTCGCTTCGATCATCGCTGGCCGGATTGTCTCCTTCACGTGCGCGCGCACTTTCTCGCGCATCTGATCGTCAGGTGTGCCCTGGGCACGCAAATCCTTCGCAAACTTCTTGCGTGCCTCCATCATGACGGGATTCTTTTTCTTCTTCTCGCCGGCTTCCCTATCCGCGCGGCCGGCCTTTTTGCCACCTTCACCCTTCGCCATTACGCTCTCCTTCGGCTCAAATTTGGCGGCTACCTCTAAGCAGGAAGAGCCTGTGAGGCAAGGCAAATCGGAACAATTTGGCCCTGATTCCCGGGGGCGCTATCGCTTGATCAAGATGGCGAACAGGCCCTTGCCATTGAAGCGGCGATGGTCCGGCCGGACCGGTTCGGCCGCACAAACTAGAGCGTCACAGCCGGCTCGGCCACGAACGAAAGAACCGAAGCCGCCGTTCGAGTCGATGTCGTCGATGACCGCCAGGCCGCCTGGCCGTAGGGCAGCCCAGGCGTGCTCCATCTCGAAGCGGACGTTTTCTTCGGTATGCAGGCTATCGTGGACGAAGAGGTCGATCGGGCCGAGACGCTTCAGAAGAGGCGGCAGGTAGCGCTTGCTGGAACCGGCCAGCAGCGTCCATCGGTTGCGCAGCGTTTGGTTGACCGCAATGCCAACCCTGGCACGCATTGCCGCGTCGAGCGGAGGCCGATCGATGCTGGAGAGATGTCCTGCGCCGTTGCGGGCAAGCGCCTCGAGAATGAGGCGCGAGGTGAAGCCATGCCCGACACCGGTTTCGACGACGTGAGACGGCTTCAAATGCCGAACGATGCACCAGACCGCACGCACCAGCGCCGCGTCGCCATCATTGTAACCGGCGAAGCTTGCGGGACCGACATCGACGCCACTGGCGCGAACCTCTCGCACGACCTGCTGCCACAGTGGCCAGAATGCACCGCGCCCGTCACAGGAACGCCCGCTACCGAGCCATGCGTGCAACTGCTCCTCCCAGTCCGGAGTCTCTTCGTAGAGGTGGACCGGGGTTTCGTACTCTTTCTGCTGAACCAAACGGTCGTGCAGTTTCTCCCAGACCTGCGCAGGATCGTTGGCGAGCGCGCGCGCCAACCTTCCGGGATAGCGCACCGCATAATTGAGGACGGTGCCAAGCATATCGCTAGCTCCCTGCCGTCGCAGCGCTAGGCAACGGAACGTCGCGCGGCACAGAATGACCGGCAATCGCTGCGGCCACGCGCGGCGGTCGGTGCTTCCGGATGGATGGGATCGCTTTCAGACAGGCGCGCAGGATTGCCGGGTCGTCCCACGGCACGTCATGGTGGCCGCTCGCCAGATGCGGGCTTGCGGGATCCTTCAGCCAGGTGTTCGGAAAAAAGACCACAGTGTCGTTCGCGATCGCAGGACGCTGACCGGACGCGGATGTGATGCAACCTGTCAGCGCGGCAGCGAGGTCGCAGCCTGGGCCGAATGGAAGCGTGCCGCCTTGCGTGGCGCGTGGATTGATCTCGATGAGATGCAGCGCGCCATCGGCATCGCGAATGAAATCGAGTCCGAACAGTCCCGACAGTCCGAAATGACGCGCAGTCTTGCGCGAAGCCTCTTCCATCTCGGGGCAATCGATGCGCCTCACGACGCTCGGTGGCCCTGTGACGCCATCCGCCACAAGGACGTCGTAGGCGAGGAAGCCTGCGAGTTCGCCTTTCCAGGCAGCGAAGGCGCTTGCCGCGGGCCGTCCCGGCACGAAGCGCTGTATGCTTACGGGGCGCGCGCGCGGCGCGAGGACGCCTTTCAGGCAATGCGCATCCTTTCGTCGCCACGCCCGAGCAAGACTGCGCGTTCGCGAGATGGGGTAGGCAAGCTTGCGGAAGGCTGAGACTGCCTGCTCGCGTGTGGTCACGACCTGCACGCCGTCACCACCCCAGCTCCCGTCCACCTTGATGACCGCGGGCAGCCCAAGAATGCGCAGACAATCGTCAAGTCCGGCTTCGGTCGCGACGGCGTAGGTGTCGGGCGTCCGGATGCCGAGCGCCCGCGCGATCGCGAGCGATCCGTTGCGCGACAGCATCTGGCCGTAGTTTTCGGGCACGCCAAGCGATCGAGCGATCACAGACGCGAGGGGAGAAACTTTCGGCTCACGCTCATAAAGGGACAGCAGAGTCTCTACTGCCCGGTCATCGCAGGACACGATCAGGTCCGGTTCGGAGCGGCGGATGGCTTCCTTCAGCGAGGCGCGTGCAAGAATGGGACGATAAAGATGGGAGGCCGAAACATAACGGCTTTCGGTGACCGGTGCGCCGTCCGGAGCCACGGCCTCGACGGTCGCGCCGGCGAGGGCAAAACCCGCCGCATGCCTGGCTGTCGACGTCCATTTCAAAGTCGTCGAGATTAAGATTTTGCAACCCATCGCGCCCGACCTCCCTGTCCGCGCGCGTAGAGCTCTGCACGAACCGTTCCTGGCACAGTTTTGGAAGGAAACCGCGAGCGGCGCGCCGTTGTGCGCGTCAAAGGTTTGATTTGGGACAGACGTCTCGAAACGGAACGGGCGGGATCACATGAGCAAGATTTGCGATGTTGCGGTTATCGGCGCGGGGCCATACGGCCTTTCCCTTGCGGCGCACCTTGCGGCGCGCGGGATCGATTTCCGGGTTTTCGGCAAGCCCCTGTCGACCTGGTCGCAGCATATGCCGAAGAACATGACGCTCAAATCCGACGGCTTCGCGTCCAATCTGTCGGCCCCCGACGGCGCCACCTCCATGAAGGCGTGGTGCGCCATGAAAGGTATCGCGTACGCCGATCAGGCCCTGCCCATTCCGCTTGATACGTTCCTTGACTATGCGAATGCGTTCCGCAACCGCCACGTGCCGATGCTCGAGGAGACGAATGTCGCGCGCCTTTCACATGACGGCGGCCTCTTTTCGTTGACGCTCGAAACCGGCGACAAAGTCCTCGCGCGCAATGTCGTGCTGGCCGTCGGTGTCACGCATTTCTCATGGATGCCGGACATGCTGGCCGCGCTCCCGAAGGATTTTGTCTCGCATTCCTTCCAGCACCGAAACGTCGACCAGTTCAAAGGCCGGGATGTCACCGTGATCGGCGCCGGCTCCTCGGCCATCGATCTCGCCTGGCTGCTGCACGAGGAAGGCGCCAATGTCTCTATCGTCGCTCGCGCCAGCGAGGTGGTCTACAACAAGCTGCCGGACGCCTACGAAGAAACGCTGATCGGCCGCATCCACCGGCCTGCTTCGGGTATCGGACGCGGCTGGCGCTCTTACTTCTGCGCCCAGGCGCCGCTTCTGTTCTACCGCCTGCCGGAAAACCTGCGCCTTCGCGCCATCGAGAGCCACATGCATCCTGCCGGCGGCTTCTTCATGCGCGACAAGGTGGAAGGCGCCATCCCGCAACTGCTTGGCCGCACGATCAAGGCGGCAAAGGTGTGCGACGGCAAGGTTGAATTGTCGGTGGCGGATCACTCAGGCCGCGAGGAAACGATCGTCGGCGATCATGTCATCGCCGCGACCGGCTACGAACCCGACATGCGCAAGGTCCCGTTCCTCGACGAGATGATCGTCAAGCGCATCAGCCCGGCGAAATTCGTCACGCCCCTCTCCGACACATTCGAAACAAGGGTGAAGGGATTGTTCACGATGGGCCTGCCGGCGATGCGCAGCTTCGGACCGCTGATGCGCTTCATGGTCGGCGCCGAGTTCGCGGCACCGCGCGTGGCGCAAGCGCTCGAGCAGGCTGTCGGCCGTTCGCAGCTCAGGCGTGCTGCTTAGGGCGCTCTAGTAGAAGAACTGCTGCAGCTGACTGAAGCCGCTCGGCCCGCCGAACGCCCAGCCCATGCGTTTTGATGGGATGATCGCAGGTGCCGGCTCGCCGATTGCGAAGCTGAAGCCTGTGATCGCCTCCACAAAATTTCCCGCCTCGTCATAGACGACGATGGCACTGCCCTGGCTCCCGTCGCAATAGAACTGGTCCGTTACGAGGAACAGCTTGTTGACGGGATCGATGGCGATGTTCGAGCCGCTGTTCGACTGGGATGTGTCACCGGTGCAGGGCAGCTGGGTGAAGGTGATGCCTTTCCGCGCGTTCAGATCGTAGAACTCGACCTGCGCGTTCAGCTCAGTATCGGTCGCGGCGACGCCGGTGTTGGGATCGACGGCAAGGCCATTCACATAGCCCGCGTGGAAGGCGCCATTGTTGTAGCCGGAGAATTGCTTGATCGCGCCACTCGACAGGTCGATCAGGAAATTCTGCGGGTTGGTGCCGCCCACCGCGCCTCCGTCGGGCGACAGCGCGAACACGGCCTGGTTGGCGGCCGTGTATTGACCGATCACAGGGCCGTTCGACAGCGAGAAGTGGTTGGGATCGAGCTTGATAACATTGCTCACCGTGTTGGCCGCGACGTCTGAGACGATCAGCACCGGCTTGTCGTCACGCTTGAGCTCGATGGCGTAGATCGCGCTTGTCGACGTGTCCTGATTGGGCGCCACCTGCTGGATGTCGATGTCCTTAATGGGCGATGTCCACGGGCCGGTGAACATCTTGCCCGAGACCGGGTTCAGCACCTCGTATTTGCGCTTGGCGAAGATCGTGCCGTTCGGGACGATGAAGTGTGTCACCAGCCCGACATCGCCCGCCGCGATGGCATCCACCGCATAGGAATTGCGCGTACCGAAATCCTTGGCGAAGGATTTGGTGATCTTGCCCGAGTTGGAATTGAACGTCTCGACCGAGACGATCATGTCGCCGTTGCCGTCGACGGTCTGGGCGCTCGCCAGCAGGCCGTCATTGTTGGACTGGTTCACGTCGAAGCCGAAGATCTGCCCGCTATCCTTCGTGGTGAGGACCGCGCCGAGGCCGACGGTCGTGCCGCGTTTGCCAGTGCCGCGGTCACCGGCGTCGGCGACCGAGCAAAGGCCAACTGAAACCAGAATCGCAATTGTGCCGGAGAGAAGCGAACCGCGAACCATGGCAATCCCCACATCGTTGGCGCGTGGGAAAAGCGTGGCGCGCCGTCAACCTTTAGGCAAGCCCGCCGCGCGCGCGGAGCGCAGACTTGACCGTCGTGACAGTTTCGCGAACCGCTTGGCGCTGGCGCCCGATCCGGATCACGGCGTGCGTCCCGCGTGGGTATTCGCGTGGCAGCGCCGCTACGACCGAGGCAACCTTGGAACTGTCGATCAGGACCGGCTTTCCGTTGGGCCGCGTGAATTGTATGAGCGCCTTGGCATTGTCGTTGCCGGAGCTCGCGTCAGCGCCCTTGTCGGCCAGATGAGCCGTGATGCTGGCAATGTAGTTGACGGTCTCCGCAGGAAGCGAGGCGCCTCTCAGGTGATGCTCCAGCGCGCCAGGGCCGGCATTGTAGGCCGCGAACATCGCCGGAAATCCGTAACGCCCATGCAGCAAGTGCAGGTAGGCCGCGCCCGCCATGATGTTGTCGTGTGGATCCTGCGCGTCGGTACCGAGATCATGCGCCTTGCGCATCTCCCTGTAGGTCGCGGGCATCAGCTGCATGAGACCCACGGCGCCGGCGTGCGATTTGATCGGTTTGTTGTCGCCCGTCATGGTGCGGCCGCCACTTTCCTGCCGCATCACGGCGCGGATCCATGCTGCGGGCACATTGAAGCGCTGCGAAGCTTCCTCGACGAAGCCATCCCAACGGGACATCAATTGTGAAAAGCCCATGGCCCGCTCCGCCTTGAATGTCGAAGGCTTCGGCGGCGTCAGCTCCGTCTTGATGGTGGTGAACACCTTCTTGAGCGCGGCCTGCGTCGGGTCCACGGCGAATTTGAGCGCGGCTCGTGTCGGATCCACGGCGAAGTGGCGGACCGAAGTGATCGCGGGCGTGTAGTTGTCGGGCATATTGGCCCGATGCAACGGAAGCAGGGCCATCGCCGTTACCACGACGAGCGCGCGCAGCCAGTTCTGGTTGATGGGCGCGGACTTTTCCGACTCTGCCGCGGCGGTAGCCTGCAGGCGGAGGGTCCGGACCTGTGTGAAATTGGATCGGGCGGAGTCAAAAGTCAGCGATGGCGTGGCTCTCAACGTCAGAGTCTCCCAAAGTTGATTATTGATTTCGAACGGTCCCGGCTCCGCGAACACCAGCGCAGGAGCGGCCGTTGGCCTTTGGCCCAACATCGGTTGGACTTTGGTCCAACATGTTGATCGTGGGCGGTCGCGTCAACCCGAAACCGTTCGCAGCGCCGTCAATGTCGCAGTTTCGGCAAATCAAATGACCGCATAAGCGGCGATCGCGCGCGCGGCAGCGATCAATTGACAACGCGTGGCATTGCACCACGCGCGAATGCCGCAGGCTTGTGGGTTAGTCGAAACGCCCCGAGCGCTTGATTTGATCGCTGACCGGCCGAACAGCCGTGGGACGTTCGCGCGTGAGGCGGATTTCATCTGTCTCGTGGCGGATGACGAGATTGTCGCCGGCGCGCAGCGAATATTCGACTTCGCGGATGCCGACCTTCACATCGAGCGTTTGGCCGCGGTACGTCACCGGGAATTCGAGCGTCGCATTGTCCTCTGGCGCGCGGTGTGGCCAGAACGACAGCATGCCATCGTCATCGCACATCCCGGCGAGGCCATAGGTCAGCATCATCCATGTGCCGCCCATGGATGCGATGTGGCAGCCGTCCGTCACATTGCCTCCCACGTCGGCCAGATCCATCAGAAGCGCAGGTACGCCGTACGCGACCGCCTTGTCCACACAGCCGGTCTGCGCCGCGACAATGGCTTCGACACAGGATGAAAGAGACGAGTCGCCCGTGGTGTAGGGGTCGTAGAACTCGAAATTGCGCGCCTTGTCCTCCAGGGAGAACGCTTCCCCCAGCAGGAACATGGCCAGCACGACGTCCGCCTGCTTGATGACGCGCTTCCGGTAGATGTTCAGCGGATGATAGAATAGCAGGAGCGGGTAGTGATCATCCGGCGTGTTGTCGAAATCCCAGGGCTCCTTGTCGAGAAAGCTGTCGTCCTGCGGCACGATCTTCAGGGTCTTGTCGTACGGCACGTACATGCTTTCGGCGGCATGGAGCCATGCTTCGATTTCCGACTCTTCCAGGCCGGTCTTGCGAACCAGTGTGCTGTAGGCGTCGAAAGCCTTCGCGCTCATCGATGCGACTGTTTCCGCCGCGTAACACAGATTCTCCCGCGCCATCAGATTGGTGAACGCGTTGTTGTTGACGACGGTGTTGTATTCATCCGGTCCGGTGACGGCATTGATGCAGAACTTTCCCTCCCGCCTGTCCGAATAGAACCCCATGCTCAGCCAGAAGCGCGCGGTCTCCACCAGCATCTCGGCGCCGAAATTCCACAGGAACTCGTCATCGCCCGTGGCGCGGACATATTTGCGCAGCGCGTACATGATGTCGGCGTTGATGTGGTACTGCGCCGTCCCGGCCGCGTAATAGGCGGACGCTTCTTCGCCGTTAATCGTGCGCCAGGGAAAGGTAGCGCCGCGATGACCGAGTTCCGCCGCACGAAGGCGTGCCTGCGGCAGCGTCCTGTAGCGGAAGGCAAGCAGATTTCTGGCGATGCGGGGATGATTGTAGATGAGAAACGGCAGCAGATAGATTTCCGTGTCCCAGAAATAGTGCCCCTCATAGGCTTGGCCGGTGAGTCCTTTCGCCGGCACACCGGTGTCTTCGGCGCGCGCCGAAGCCTGCAGGATGTGAAAGAGGTTGAAACGGATTGCCTGCTGGGTCTCC
>DATIYG010000143.1:0-13960 GCA_035517755.1 Rhizomicrobium sp.
ACCACGACCGCCAGCATGTAGGTCGGCGTGCCGTCGGAGCGCAGCAGGATCATGTCGTCGAGGTTTTCGTTGGCGAAGGTGACATCGCCCTGCACGACGTCGTGCACGATTGTCTCGCCGGTCTGCGGCGCCTTCAGGCGAATGACGAAGGGCGCACCGGGTGGCGTTTCCGAAGGATCGCGATCGCGCCAGCGGCCGTCGTAACGCATCGGCTTTCCGGCCGCGCGCTGCGCCGCACGCATCTCTTCCAGCTCCTGCGGCGTCGCGTAACAGCGGTAGGCCTGACCGGCGGCCAGCATCTGCTCGGCGATCTCGCGATGCCGGGCCGCGCGCGCGAACTGATAGATCTCGCCGCCGTCCCAATCGAGGCCGAGCCAGCGCATGCCGTCCAGGATGGCGGCAATGGCTTCGGGCGTGGAGCGCTGCCGGTCGGTATCCTCGATGCGCAACAGGAACTTGCCGCCGGTGTGGCGGGCGTAAAGCCAGTTGAACAGGGCGGTGCGCGCACCGCCGATGTGAAGATAACCGGTGGGTGAGGGCGCAAAGCGCAAGACGGGCTGCGTGATTTCGGGCATGATGAGTGTCTTCGGGGCCGGCTCGGCGTTTCTGGGCTGCAAGTGACGGCGAGGCTTCTAGCAAACCGGGTCCCGTGGGGGTAGGTCCACCACTTGCGATCAGACTGGGCGTGGAACGGCTGCGGGCAACGCATTGGCCGTCCGTGCTGCGTGACCTGTTGCCCGCGATCCTGGCCTGGATTGTGCGCTGCGCATCCGCAGATCGCGACCGGCTGATGCTGTGGCTGCCCGTCGCGTTCGGCACGGGCATCGCGCTCTACTTCGCGCTGCCGTTCGAGCCGTCAGGGACACTTGGATTTGCGTTCGCGGCCGCTGGCGTGCTGCTTGCTGCCGCCGCGCTCGGTACCGAGAGCACGGCACTACGCGCGGTCCTTGCCGGTGTGGCTGTTATCCTGATCGGCTTCGGCATGGCGAAACATCGCGCGGACTCGGTCGCGGCACCCGTGCTGCATCATCGGATGGCGGCTTCTCTGATCGATGCCCGGGTCGATTCGGTGGAGGTTCGCGACAAGGGTGTGCGCACCGTCCTCACAGCCGCAAGCATCGAGCGCTGGCGCGGACCGGCACTGCCCAAACGGGTTCGCATCTCCATCCGCAGCGGCGGCGACAATTTGAAGCCAGGCGACTGGATCGCCGTGAAGGCCGTGCTGATGCCGCCGCCCGATCCGGCGGAGCCCGGCGATTATGATTTCGGCCGTGCGGCCTTCTTCCGACAGATTGGCGCCGTTGGATTTGCCTTCGGCAAACCGGCTTTCATTGCACCACGCTTCCAGCCGGGTTTCACCGATCGAATTTCGATTGCCATCGAATTGCTCCGCTGGCGCATGTCGGCGCGCATCCATTCGGTTTTGCCGGGCAGCACGGGCGCGATCGCAGCGGCTCTGATCACCGGCGACCGCGGCGGAATCTCGGATGAAGACGAAGCCGCCTTGCGCGACGCAGGCCTCGCCCATGTTCTCGCCATTGCCGGGCTGCACATGGCGCTTGTCGGGTTTGGCCTGTTCTGGATTGTGCGCGCACTGCTCGCGCTGTTTCCGCCGATTGCGCTGCGCTATCCGATCAAGAAATGGGCAGCTGTCGCGGCCCTTCTTGGCGCCGCGTTCTATCTCGTGATCAGCGGTGCTGCGACGCCGGCCACGCGCGCCTTCATCATGCTGGCCGTCATGCTGATCGCGATCCTGTTCGAGCGCCCTGCCATCTCCATGCGGTCGGTCGGTCTGGCGGCGGCCATCATCCTGGCCTTGCGGCCCGAAACGATCATCGAGCCGGGATTTCAGATGTCGTTCGCAGCGGTCGCGGGACTGGTTGCGGTCGCCGAATGGGAACGCTCGCGGCAACGCGAGGCGGGAGAAACGCTGCCCTTTGGCGGCGCACGGCGATATTTGCGCGGCATTGCCACGACAAGCCTGGTCGGCAGTCTGGCGACTGCGCCCTATGCCGCGTTCCACTTCGATCGCGCGACGCATTATGCCGTGCTCGGCAATCTGGGCGCGATGCCGATCATGGGATTCATCACCATGCCTGCGGCCGCACTCGCCGTCATGCTGATGCCGTTCGGGCTCGACGCGTATCCGTTGCATGTCATGGGATGGGGCATCGAAGTGATGCTGGCCATCGGCCGGTGGGTCTCGGATCTCCCCGGCTCCATTTCTCCCGTCTCCGCATGGCCGATGAGTGCGTTGATTCTGCTCACGATCGGCGGGTTGTGGGTCCTGCTGTGGCGTGCGCGCTGGCGATGGCTGGGCCTGGCGTTCGTGTCAGCCGGCGGCGTTCTCATCCTTGCCGACAAGCCGCCCGACTTGCTGGTTTCACGCGACGGCGTCACGGTCGCGTTGCGGGAAGCAGATAGCCGGCTGCATTTCCTGCGCGTGCCGGCGGACAAATACTCGGCGGAAGAATGGCTGAAGCGCGACGGCGATAACCGGTCCGTGCCAGACGCCATCTCGAGGACGGCCCGGTGCGATGTCTATGGCTGCATTTCGCAGGCGGCCGGACTGCGGATCGCGGCGCCCCGTCGCTCCGATGCGCTGGCGGAAGATTGCGCGAGCGCCGACATCGTCATCAGCGCCATTCCGACCCGGCATCACTGCGTGGGACCGAGACTCGTGATCGATCGCTTCGATGTTTCGCGAAACGGCTCGTACGCGATCTGGCTGGGAGACAAACTGACCGCCACGACGGCGCAAGATTCGCGCGGCAACCGCCCGTGGAGCGTGCCGTCGCCTCAGTACCGGCGGACGAGGCCGACCAGCTTGCCCTGGATGCGAACGCGGTCCGACCCGTAAAGCCGCGTTTCGTATGCCGGGTTCGCCGCTTCAAGGGCGATGGAATCGCCACGGCGACGCAACCGTTTCAAGGTCGCTTCCGCCTCGTCGACCAGCGCCACGACGATATCCCCGGTGTTCGCAGTATCGGTCTGCTGGATGATCACCGTGTCGCCATCGAGAATGCCCGCATTGATCATCGAATCGCCGGCGACTTCGAGCGCGTAGTGCTCGCCGCGGCTCAGCATGCTGGCAGGCACTGGGACTTCGCCGACCTTGTTTTGCAGGGCTTCGATCGGCGTGCCGGCTGCGATGCGGCCGAGGATCGCCACGCCGGCCGCGTTGGCATCTCCGTCGCTGCGGCGCGGGCTGCCGGCTGCACGCGAGTCGAGCACCGGAAGACGGAGCTCGCCGCGGGCGTTGCGGACCACCGGCGTGTGCATCTGGCGCTGCACCTGGCTGCGCGTGGTGGCGGGGCGCATGTCGGCCAAATTCTCGGGCAGCCGCACGATCTCGAGCGCACGGGCCCGCTTCTGCAGCCGCTTGATGAAGCCGCGCTCTTCGAGCGCCGTGATGAGCCGATGGATTCCCGACTTGGATTTCAGATCCAGCGCATCCTTCATTTCGTCGAAGGAGGGCGGGATGCCGGTCTCGCGCACCCGCTCGTGGATAAACATCAAAAGCTCATATTGCTTGCGAGTGAGCATATCGGTCTCCGACAAAGGCTTCGAACAAAGCCGCAACAATCCGCAATTGTTCTATGTAAGTTCCCGGACTCCGTCAACAACAAATTTGACGTGCGATTTCAAATGGTTCGATTGGCCACGCGACTCGCGCCCCGTCAATCGAGGAGAATCACCTTTACCTTATCGCCCACGCTCGTAGCAGGCGCATGCGGCTGGCGAACGATCAGGGCATCGGCTTCCGCGAGCGCGCGCTGCATGGAAGAATCCTGCACGGGCAGGGGCTCGACCTGCGTTTGGCCGGGCAAACGAATCAGTCGTGCGCGGATGTAGTCTTGGCGACTGTCGTTGTTTGGAAGATCGGCTGTCAGTGCGAATTCGCTGAAGCTCGACTCTGTGGTTTCGCCAAGCATCGCCGCTATGGCAGGTTTCAGGAACAGCAGCGCGCAAACGTACGAACTCACTGGGTTGCCGGGCAGGCCGAGCAGCGGTGTTCCATCGAGATGGCCGAAGATCAGCGGCTTTCCCGGCCGCATGGCGATCTTCCAGAAATCAAGCACGAATCCTTTCGGTCCCAGCGCCTTCTGCACCAGATCGTGGTCGCCGACCGAAGCGCCGCCCAGGGTGACGATCACGTCCGCATCCTTCGCGTGACTCGCGATGCCGGCGATGGAGTCGGCGCGATCGGGCAGAATGCCGATGTCGTGTGGGATCCCGCCCCACTTGTCCACCTGCGCACACAATCCGTACACGGAGGATGCCACGATGCCTCCGGGCCTGTGCGGTTCGCCCGGCCGGGAGAGTTCATCGCCGGTGGCCGCGATCAAGACGCGCGGTTTTCGATGCACCGGGACTTTGGCAATGTCGGCCGCGGCAAGCAGCGCGGTGTCGCGGGCGGAAAGCCGGTGCCCGGCGCGCAGGAGGGTGTCGCCTTGCTTGAAATCGAGGCCCGCGACGCGGATGTGCCTGTTCGGTTTTGGCGATTCCTTGATGAGTACGGTGCCACTGCCGGCTTCCGTGTCTTCCTGAATGACAATCGTGTCAGCGCCTTCTGGCACGACTCCGCCGGTGAAGATGCGCACGGCTTCGCCCTTCCCAACCCTTCCATCAAACGGATGACCGGCCGGCGCTGAGCCGATCACTTTGAGCGAAACCGGGACCGTCGCGGCATCGGCGGCGCGGACGGCGTATCCATCCATCGCGGACACTGGCGCAGGCGGTTGTGTCAACCGTGCCGTGGCATCTTTCGCGAGGATACGGCCGGCCGCATCCCCAATGCCGACCTGTTCAGCCGCAAGCGGTTTGAACGCCGCCACGACACGGGCAACGGCCTCGTCGACGGAGATCATGACCGCGGCGCGATGTAGGTGCCGCTCTTGCCGCCGGACTTCGACAGCAGGCGCACAGTCTCGACAACTGCTCCGCGATCGATTGCTTTCACCATGTCGTAGATGGTGAGCGCGGCGATGCTGGCCGCCGTGAGAGCCTCCATCTCAACGCCGGTCTGGCCGGTGGTTTTCACCGTCGCCAGAATGCGCAGCGCATGCCGTTCGGCGATCGGTTCGATCTCGATGCTGGCCTTGGACAATGCAATGGGATGGCACAGCGGGATGAGTTCGGATGTTTTTTTCGCGGCCATGATGCCGGCAATGCGCGCGGCAGCGCGCACATCGCCCTTCTTCGAATCTTCCGCCAACGCCGCGCCATAGGCCTCCGGCGACAGGACGATGGTCGCTTCGGCAACCGCCTCGCGCGCGGTCGCGGGCTTGTCCGAAACATCGACCATGCGCGCGGCGCCGTGCTGATCGAGGTGGGTGAGCTTGCTCATGCGCCGATCCTATCGCCGATCAGGGCCCGCGTCGCGGCTGCGACATCGGTCTGCCGCATCAGGCTCTCGCCGATCAGGAAGGTGGTGACGCCGATATCGGCAAGGCGGGCGAGGTCGTCGCGGGTGGAAAGCCCGCTTTCGGCCACGACGAGAACGTCGCCCGGAATCTTGGGCGCGAGCCTGAGGGTCACGTTCAGATCCGTCACGAAGGTGTTCAGGTCGCGGTTGTTGATGCCGATCATGTCGGCATTCATTGCAAGCGCCCGGTCCAGTTCTTGCTCGTCATGGACCTCGACCAGCACATCCATCTTCTGGCGGCGCGCGTGAGTCTTCAGCGTGCGTGCCGTCGTATCGTCCACCATCGCCAGAATGATAAGGACGCAATCCGCTTCGTTCATGCGCGCTTCGAGCATCTGCACCGGATCGAGCATGAAGTCCTTGCGCAGCGTGGGAAGCTTCGTCGCGGCACGCGCGGCTTTCAGATTCGCGAGCGATCCTCTGAACGAGGGTTCATCGGTCAGCACGGAGAGACAGGTCGCACCGCCGTCTTCGTAGGCCTTCGCCAGGGCCTGTGCATCGAAGTCGGCGCGGATGAGGCCTTTCGATGGCGACGCCTTCTTCACCTCGGCGATCAGGCCATAGCGGCCTTGTTCGCGCGCACGCAGAAGGGCGCCGCGGAAGCCGCGCACCGGACTTGCGTCGCTTGCCGCCGCCATCAGCGCTTCGCTGTCAATCTTCTTCAGCGCCGCCACCTCGTCGCGCTTATAGACCGCGATGTCGTCGAGGATGCTCATGCCGCCATCTTCGACGCCGCGACGACGCGCGCAAGCGCTTCCTCGGCGGCACCGGCATCGATGGCGTTTGTCGCGAGGGCGGCACCCGCGCGCAGGCTTTCAGCCTTGCCTGCGACCACCAGCGCTGCGCCGGAGTTCAGGAGGACGATATCGCGGAAAGCGCCGTGCGCGCCGCCCAGCAAAGCGACGATCACTGCCGCATTGTCGCTCGCATCGCCACCCCTGAGGTCGGCAAGCGTCGCGCGACGCGCGCCGATATCGTCCGGTTCGACATTGAACTCGGAGATCCGCCCGTCGCTCAGACTGGCGACATGGCTTGATGTCGTTGTCGTCAGTTCGTCCAGTCCATCGTCGCCGTGCACAACCCACGCCGCGTCCGTGCCCAGCGCCTTCAAGACATTCGCAATCGGCACGATCATCTCGCGCGCATAAACACCAATCAGCTGGCGGCGGACCCGCGCCGGATTGGCGATTGGCCCCAGCAGATTGAAGATCGTGCGGAAGCCGAGCGCGCGGCGCACCGCGGCGACATGCTTCATCGCCGGATGATAGGCGGGGGCGAACAGGAAACAGAAATTCGTTTCGCGCAGCATCTTCTCGGCCGCCGCCCGGGGAAGGTCGGTGCGCACGCCGAGTTGCTCCAGAACGTCAGCCGCGCCGGTTGGCGAGGAGATGCTGCGATTGCCGTGCTTGGCGACGGGAACGCCGCAAGCGGCAACCACAAAGGCGGCCGCCGTGGAGACGTTGAACGTGCCGTGGCCGTCGCCGCCCGTTCCGCAAACATCGATCGCGCCCGGCGGCGCGCTGATCGATGTCATGGCGTTGCGCATGGCGGTCGCCGCGCCAGTGATTTCATCGACCGTCGGCGAACGCTTCGCCAACGCAGTCAGGAACGCAGCGATGTCTGCTTCCGGAACCTGTCCAGACATGATGAATGCAAAAGCGGCGGCGGAGGCTTCGGCATCCAGCGCGTGGTCGTCCTGAACCTGTTTCAGGATCGCGGAAAAGCGGGCGGGGGAACTCATGCGCGCTTGCCGGCAAACTCGTGGGCGAGGTTCATGAAGTTCTGCAAAAGCGCGTGACCGTTCTCCGACGCGATGCTCTCGGGATGGAACTGTACGCCATAAACCGGGTGCGATTTGTGCATGATGCCCTGGATGACACCGTCGTCGCTCGTTGCCGTCACGTCGAGTTCCGGCGGCATCGAATCCGGCGCGATGGTCAGGGAATGATAGCGCGTCGCCTCGAAGTCGTTGTTCAGCCCACGGAACACGCCCTTGCCGGTGTGATGAATACGGGAAAGCTTGCCGTGCATCGGCTCGGGCGCGCGCACGACCTTGCCACCATAAACCTGCCCGATCGCCTGATGGCCCAGGCACACGCCCAGGATCGGCACCGTGCCGTTCGCCCGTTCGATGAGATCGAGGCAAATGCCCGCCTCGTTCGGCGTGCATGGGCCCGGCGACAGAACGATTGCTTCGGGCGCGAGCCCAAGGGCGTCGGAAACGCCCAGTTCGTCGTTGCGCTTGACGGTCACGTCCGCTCCCAGCTCCGCCAGATAGTGGAACAGGTTGTACGTAAAACTGTCGTAGTTATCGATCAGCAGAAGCATGCGGTTCTAATACAGTTTCATGAACGGATTTGCACGTGCTCGTGATTTGATCTGAGCCTAGGCCGAAGACGTAATGACGCCTCTTTGTCGGGGAGGATGACATGAAGTTTTCGCATTTTATCGCGGCTGCCTGCTTTCTGGCCGCCGCGACGCCGGCTCTTGCGGACAGGATCAAGGACAATTCGTTCGAGACACCGGCCTTGGCTTCGGGAGCGCAGCAGACCTTCAATATCGGCGACATGATCGGGCCGTGGACCGTGGTGGGTCAGGGCGATGTGACGCTGATCGGCCCGGACAACACGATCGACGGCCTGTCGTTGCAGGCCAAGAACGGAGCGCAATTCGTCAATCTCGCCGGCGACCAGCGCTTGAAATCCGGCATCGAGCAGACGTTCAGGACGGTTCCCGGCACGCAATATATCCTGTGGTTCCGCGTCGGCGCGATCGTGGACCGCAACCAGGGCTTCCGGCAGACCAGCACCGTGGACCTGTTCGTTGACGGCGAGGCGCGGGGCAACTTCAGCGTCTTCGCCAACGCGGACTCGAGCAAGGTCACATGGGCCAAGGTCGGCGCCGTCTTCACCGCCGAGAGCAACAAGACGACGGTCGATTTCTTCAACGGCGATGGTCCTGCCGGGGGGTTCTGCGGTCTCGACGCTCTGACAATGGCGGTCGATCAGGAACCGTAAGACGGCTCTCACTGTCCCTTGCGGGCGGATGAGGCATAGCGGACCGCTTCATCCGCCGCGGCCATCAAGGCCTTCGCCTTGTTCACGCTCTCCTGGTATTCGGCCTCCGGCACGCTGTCGGCGACCACGCCGCCGCCCGCCTGCACATACATTGTGCCTTCCTTGATCAGCGCGGTGCGCAGCACGATGCAGGTGTCCATCGTGCCGTTGGCGGCGAAATAGCCGACCGCGCCCGCATAGACAGCGCCGCGTTTTTCCTTTTCCAGCTCATCGATGATCTGCATGGCGCGGATCTTCGGCGCGCCGGAAAGCGTTCCCGCAGGAAGACCCGCCATCAGTGCATCCACGGCATCGAGGCCATCACGGATGTCGCCTTCCACGTCGGAGACGAGATGCATCACGTGACTGTAGCGCTCGATGAAGAAGCTGTCGGTGAGGTGCACGGTGCCAACCTTGGCGACACGTCCGACATCGTTGCGGCCGAGATCGACCAGCATCAGATGTTCAGCCCGCTCCTTCGGATCGTTCGCCAGCTCTTCGGCGAGCGCCTTGTCTTCCTCGGGCGTGGCACCTCTGCGGCGCGTGCCGGCAATGGGCCGGATCGTCACCTTGCCGTCGCGCAGGCGCACCAGGATTTCCGGACTCGATCCGACGATGGAGAACCCCGGAAAAGCGAGGTTGTAGAGGAATGGCGAGGGATTGAGCCGCCGCAGGGCGCGATACAGCGCAAACGGCGGTAAGGTGAAGGGGCGCGCGAAACGCTGGCTGGGCACGACCTGAAACACATCTCCGGCGCGGATGTATTCCTTCGCCCGCTCGACCATCGCGAGATATTCGTCGTGCGGTACGTTCGACCGCACCTGGCCGGCGCCGGTCGGCAGATCGTGGAGTTGCGGAGCGGCTGGCGGGGTGCGGGCAATGTCGTCGGTCACGTCGGTCAACCGCTCGCAGGCGCGCGCATAAGCGGCGCGCGCGTTCAGATCGGCTTGAGGCCACACTGGCGTCACTACCGTGATCTCGTCGCGCACATTGTCGAAGATGGCGGTGACGGTCGGGCGGATCAGGATGGCGTCGGGCAGCCCGAGCGAATCCGGCGGTGGATCGCCCAGTTTTTCGATCAGACGAACCATGTCGTAGCCGAGGTAGCCGAACAGACCGATCGCCATGGGCGGCAGGGAAGACGGCAACTCCATTCGCGTTGCCTTCACCAGAGCCCGGAGCGATTGCAGCGGCTTGTCGGCGAATTCCGCGGGCCCAAAATCCCCGCTGCTGCGCGCGTCGCGGTTGATTTCCGCTCTTCCGTCGCGGCAGCGCCAGATCACGTCCGGCTTGATTCCGATAACGGAGTAGCGGCCGCGCGCCTCGCCGCCTTGAACGCTCTCAAGAAGGAATGCGTTGTCGCGACCTTCGCCGAGCTTCAGGAAGACGGAAACCGGTGTTTCCAGATCTGCGATGAGCTTCGCATAAACCGCTTGCGGCCTGCCGGATTCATAAGCGCGCGCGAAGCCCGCGAAATCCGGCTCGATGTTCATCCGCCTTCCTCGCCGCTGAAGCGATCCACGTTCTTCTGATTGATTGTGACGCCCTGCTTGTCGCGCGCGGCCGCGGCGACCGTCTGGGCCACGTCGGCGCCCGCCTGCCCGCCGACCTGGGTTGCGAACTGCTTCATGCGCATCTCGCTCACCACACCGGGCGGCGGATGACTGACGCCGGTTACCCGCGCGATGATGAAGCTGCTCCCGTCCGCCGTCGGACCGTACACCGCGTCACCTGCCGGCACGCTGAACACCTTCGCCAGAACCGGTGCCGGCAGCGGCCCTTCAATCGGCTGATCGACGAGTGGGCGGCGTATCGCGCCAGTCTTTAGAACTGTTGCGCCGGTTTGAGCGGCGATGGATGCCAGGCTCTTCTCCGATGTGGCGCTGGCGGCGAGCTCTCTCGCCTTTGCTTCCAGACGGCGTGCGATCTCCTGCTTCTGCCAGCTTTGCGTGGCTTCGGCGCGAACGGTGTTGAGTGGCTTCAATTCCGGCGGCCGTATCCCTTCCACCTTCACCACGAATGTCGTGCCCGATTTCGCAATGAACGGATCGCCTTCGTCACCGACATCCGCCTTGAACATCTGCTGGAGCAGTTCCGGATCGTCAGGGATTTGCGCTTTCGTTCCATCGGGCAGGTGGCCGGTCGCATCGATGGACGCGATGTGGCTGACATGCATGCCGACTTTTGCAGCGGCCTGCGCCAAGGTCCGGCCTCTGCTGCTTTCATCGATATACGCGTTGCCGAGATCGGCGATCTTGGCGCCGGCCAACTGACCGGCGATCTGTTTGCGCAGATCGTCCTTCACATCGTCGAAGCTCTTGCTCGATCCGGGCGTGATGTTGACGACATGCAGCAGCGCGTAGCCGACGGGCGCCTTGATCGGCTGAGTCACCCCACCTTCCTGGAGCGCGAACACCGCCGCGCCGCGTTCGGCCAGGTCTTCCTTCACCACCGTGCCAAGGCTCGCATCGGCTGCCGTCTTGCCCTGCTGCTTGATGAGATCTTCGAAGCTGGTGCCGGAATCGATCTTCGCGCGCGCCGATTTGGCGGCTGCTTCGGTCGGGAAGACGAGCTGTTCGACTTCGCGCTTCTCGGGAATGACGTATTGCGACTTCTGCGCCTCGTATTGCTGTTTCAGCTGATCCTCGGTGACTTTCACGCTACCCATCAGATCGTTCGGGCTGAGCCACGCGAAGGTGACGGTGCGATACTCCGGCGTCGAGAAGCGGCTCTTGTTTGCGGCGATGTAGGACTGCAGATCGGAATCGGTCGGAGTCGGCGCCGGGCCTGCCGCGCTTGCAGGCAGCGTGATGTATTCGGCAGCGCGCACTTCATTGAGATAGTTGAAGAGCGCTCGCGCGTAGCCGGCCGGAAGTTGCAGCCCGTCCGCAGTGGCGCTCAGGAATTGGGATCGGGTCAGTTGCGAGCGGATGAGATCGACGAAGCTCTGCTCGTTCTCGAAACCGGCCTGCACCAGCAATTGCGTGAAACGCTGATGGTCGAACGTCCCCAGCGGACCGGCAAAGGCGGGAATGGCCCGAATCCGCGAACTCACCTCCTGATCGCTGACGACGAGGCCGTAATGCCGCAAATAGGAGTCGATGGCGGTCTGGTCAATCAGGTCGTTCAGCGTCTGATTTGCATAGGCCTTTGCCTGCGCTGGCTTGATGGCGCCAAGCCGCGAGGCCTGCCGCGTCAGGTTCCGGTAGTCGCGCTGAAAGGACTCGATCGGGATCGGCTCGCCGCCGACGGTCGCAACGCTGGTGTCGGTACTGCCGCGGAAAATATCGGCGATGCCCCATATGACGAAGCTGATGACCACCGGGATGCCGATGATGGATACCCCGAGCCACGACTTCGTGTATTTGCGCATTTCCTGAAGCATGACGGACCCTTCGCCGCGAAAAGCGGCGGATCATAGGGGCTCGGACCGGCAAGGCAAACGCGAATTGATGGTCTGGCCGGTGACGATTCCGCGACCTCTTGTCGGGCCCCGGGTAGAGTGGCGGCTGGGCAAAGCCATGATTCTGTTCAGCGAGTATGCCGGTCAGCCAGTTGCAATGGTTTTCGATCCCGACTAGGCCAAGCTGACTTTTGACAGGAAATACCGGGCCCGGATGCGCCAGCTGATCGCCGGAAATTGGAAGATGAACGGCACGAGTGCCTCGCTCGCCGAAATCGAGGCGGTCTGTGGAAATCTCGCGCAAAAGCCGGCGTCCTGCGACGTGATGATCTGCCCGCCGGCAACCTTGATCGCCCAGGCCGTGTCGAGGGCGAAGGGACGCGTCGCAATCGGCGGACAGGATTGTCACGCCGAACCATCAGGCGCGTTCACCGGCGATATCAGTGCCGAGATGCTGAAGGATGCCGGGGCGTCGGCGGTGATCGTGGGACATTCCGAGCGACGTCAATATCACGCCGAGACGAGCGAGATCGTCGCCGCCAAGGCGAAGGCTGCATGGCGCGCGGGTCTTCTCGCGATCATCTGCATCGGCGAAACAGAAGCCCAGCGCGTGGCTGATCAGCACCTGGGCATTTGCCAGGATCAGCTTGCTGTCAGTGTGCCGGAAGGAGCCACGGCCCAAACGACGGTCATTGCCTACGAGCCTGTTTGGGCGATTGGCACCGGACGGACGGCGACCAACAAGGACATAGTCGATATGCACGCGCATATCCGGCGTTGCCTCGTGTCACGCTTCCAGGACGAGGGTCACCGGATGCGGATTCTGTATGGGGGATCCGTCAAGGCCTCAAATGCATCGGATATCCTGATGCAACCAGAAGTCGGCGGCGCGCTGGTCGGCGGTGCGAGCCTGCGGGCGGCGGACTTTGCCCCAATTTTCTTCGCAGCGCGCCCGCTGAGCTGACTGGCCCTACTGTTCCTTAACCTGCGCCGTCGCACACTTCGCGGCGGGGGGCCGATGTCACAGCTGTCATACGAGACCGCCGTCACGCTTTTGTACGATCCGGTTACGGCGAACCGCGCCGTGACGCGGTCGGGCCTCTACAATCTTGGCTTTCGGAACGTGGAATGTGTGGGCGAGTTGGCCGCGCTCGAGAAAAGTATCCAGGATCCGCCGCCGCCCGATCTCGTGCTGTGCGAAATCCAGGACGCCGAGGCTGAACTTTGTCAGGTTATCCAGAACCTGCGCCGGGGAACGGGCGGCTACAATCCGTTTCTCGTGATCATTGTCACGACGTGGCAGAAGTCCGGCCCGGCCATCAAGCGCGTGATAGATTCAGGAGCCGACGATCTCCTGCTGAGGCCATTCTCGGCAACTGTTCTGGCCGACCGCATTCGCACCCATGTCGAGCGGCGCAAGGGCTTTGTCGTCACATCGGATTACATCGGCCCCGACCGGCGAGTTGCCTCGGCGCGGCCGTCAAACGCCGAGCTGTTTGACCCGCCGAATTCGCTGCGCATGAAGGTCAAGGACCGCATGACCGCAGACGAAGTGGCGGGCCGGCTGGATGTCGAGATCAAGCTGGCGCGGGATCGAGTGGTGCGCGAGAAACTGAAACGCGACGCATTCCAGATCTGTGTGCTGTGGCGATTGATGGAGGGGTCCAACCCGCAGGCGTCGCGTTACTCTGTCGATCAGGGCAAGTTCAAGGTGCTGGCCAGAAGCGTCGCCGGCCGCTGTGCCGGCACGGATTTTTCCGGTGCTGTCCCATGGTGCGAGGCTGCCGTGGCGGCAATGGAGGGCCTGGAGTTCGGCGTCGAACGGGGACCAGCCATGCAAATGCTTGGCCACGCTGCCATGAACCTCAATCAGGTTTTCACGCCAGGGCGCCCGAGTGCCGATTTGCTTTCCGAGATCGATGCGACCGTCGCTATCATCCACGCCCGGGATCAGGTCACGGTCACCGCTGTCTAGCTGGGTTTACTGCTCAAGAAGGCCGCATAAGTCTTCCCGCAGGCTTGCTGGCCGCGCCCGCCGTGTGACCTCATTGGATCGATACCCGGAAAAGTGGT
>DATIYG010000144.1:0-12844 GCA_035517755.1 Rhizomicrobium sp.
TTCTCGGTGCGATAATTGCGCAGGCTCTTTCGCGGCGCACCGCCTGCGAATGTGCCTTTGGGCGCGTCGTGAATGAGAACGGGGTCACCGGGAATGCGCGTCGCATCGAGCCAGGTGACGCCTTTGCCGTCGCGCAACGCCTGTTCGACATAGTTCTTCTCCGACAAGGGCTTCATCGCCACGACGATCGCTTCGACGGCAGGCTTGGGCTGGAAGCCGGCATAGGCTTGCGCCAGAGCGCAGGCTTGCGCCGGCAGCTTCGCGTTCTTCCGGCGCAACAGGCTTTCGATGTTCATCGCCTTGGGGAAGCCTGACGAGAACGTCCAGTAGAGGCTGGTGAACGAGACTTTGAAGCCGGCGTCCTCGAGACCGACGATGACGCGGGCAAGCGAATCCTGGCGCGGCGTCATGGTGAGGAAGAGGAAGGCGCCCGGTTTCAGCACGCGCCAGCATTCGCGTCCGGTCTGCTCGATGAAGGCTCCGAAGCGCTTGGCCGCATCCGGCGCGAAGCTGTATTTGCCGGCAACATCGGCGTTGGAGGCGAAGTACTGCTTGGTCGCTTTCTTGCGCGCGATGTAGCCGGGCCGGAACGTATCCCACTCCTGTCCGCGAAACCCGATGCCGTAGGGCGGATCGGTGCAGACAAGATCCACGCTGTTGGCTTTGAGCGTGCGCAGAAGGCGAATGCAGTCGCCGTGGAGCAGCTGTACCGATGGATGATTATTGGTGTCTTGGAAAGCGCGTTGCACGGGTGTCCTCCAGTTGAAGAGGACACGCCAGCTATAGGGAATTCGGCCGGCGGTAACCGTGCGCCATGTGCAGGCATGCGCAACGAAGTGGTCGCGCGGATCACAAGGTGCAATAATCACAAATTGTTTTGTCGCGTAACCGATGCCGCCATCGACCGAAGAACTTCGGGACACATCCCTGAACATCGTGTCGTACACGCGCGCCATTGCCGGAGCGGAACCGGTGACGCTATCGAAGCGCGGATGACCAGCCGCCGCTCTCGGATGCATCGTGTGTCGCTCGCCAAACAGCTAGCGTTGACGGCCCGCGACATCGCGATCTTTCAGGCGCTCGGGAGATACCGGTATTTGCGCTCCACCTATCTGCATGCCTTCGCCGGAGGAGCATCCGAGACGCGCTTCAAGGAACGGCTCGGCGATCTCTTTCACGAAGGCTTTCTCGACCGGCCGCAAGCGCAATGGCAGTTCGCCGCAGCCCGATACGAGCCTGCGGTCTACGAGCTGGGAGCGCGTGCGAGCCGCGTGCTTGCTGAAAGCGGAGAGGAAGCGCCCATGGCGCTGACATTTCTGTCGCCGCGGCCGAGCCGGCAGTTTCGGCATGCGGTCCTGATCTCCAGCTTTTTGGCGTCGGTCGAGTTGACGGCTCGCGCCACCAGCGGATTGCGGTTCATCGGCTGGCCGGAGATTCTTGAGCGCGCACCCGAATCGACAAGAGCGCAAACGTTGCCGTTCCGGATTGCCCTTGCCGATGGAGGCCTCATTCCGGATGCATTGTTTGGCCTCGCCTATTTGTCCGGAAGCAATACGGCGTACCGCTTTTGCGCGCTTGAGATCGATCGTGGCACCATGCCGGTGCTCCGCACATCCGCAACGCAAACCTCTTATGCCGCAAAGCTCGCAGCATACGAAGAGATTCTTGGGCGGTCGCTACATCAGAGTCAGTGGGGCGTCAGCCGGCTACTCGTGCTGACGTTGACGACGACACAGGACCGCCTTGCATCCATGCTGGCGCATGTCCCCTCCAACTCCACCGGGGCCGGCTTCCTGTTCAGGGCGATGTCGGAATTACCGCATCGACTGTTGCGGCCCGAGACCACCTTGCTCGCCGCCCCTTGGGTGCGGGCGAATCTGGCACCTGTATCGTTCGCCCAGCCATAAGGGGTCGCGCAAAACCTTGGTTGCCAGGACGGACTGGCCTTTTTCCGGCTGCGCCGGCGCATCAGACGTTTTCAGGACCAGGCGCGGTGGCCAATTGCTTGCCGTCGGAGATCCTCTCAATGTCCAGACGCAGATAATCGAGTCGGTCGGCCCACCATTTCATCATGCGGACCCGCTCATCCCAGTATTCGCCGCGAGCATAGGCGCGCCGGACATTGTTTCCTTCAACATGTCCGAGCTGGCGCTCAATGGCGTCACGGTTCCAAAGACCGGATTCATTCAACAACGTCGAGGCCGTCGCGCGAAAGCCGTGCGCAGTCATTTCGGTTTTCGCATACCCCATGCGGCGAAGCGCGGCATTCAACGTGTTTTCCGACATCGGGCCATCGGAGCCGCGCAAGCCGCGGAACAATAGGGCTCCGGAAGCGCCGAGTGACCGCAGTTCCACCAGCAGCGCGATCGCCTGCGGGGGCAAAAAGACTTGATGCTGCCGGCGCATCTTCATGCGTTTGGCCGGAACGGTCCAAACGCCGTTCTGGAGATCGAACTCCGCCCAGTCCGCAAGCCGCAGCTCAACAGGTCTTGGAAAAAGCAACGCCATCAGCTGAAGGGCGATACGTGTCATCGGCTGACCCTCGAACGCATCGATCGCGCGGAGCAGGCCGCCAAGCCTCTTCCCGTCGGTGAGCGCGGCTCGATGCAGCACGGTCGGCGTGGTTAGTGCGTCACGCAGCACGGCGGTGGGGTCGCTGTCGGCGCGTGCCGTTGCGACCGCGTAGCGGAACACCGCCCCAATGACCGAGCGCAGACGGCGGGCAGTTTCGTAGCGGCCGCGCTCTTCCACACGACGCAGGACGCCAAGCACTTCGATGGGCCGAACAGCGCGCATCGACAGCGGCCCAAGTATCGGCCGCGCGAAGTCGAGCAACCACTCCGTCTTATCTATCGTCGCATCGCTGCGACCCTCGCGGCGCAGTTTGTCCACGTACTCGCGGGCAACCGCGGCGAAGCTGTCATCCGCGAAACGTTTCTCCAACCGCGCAATGGCGTGCACATGCGACGGATCGCGTCCTTCTTTGAGCGTAGCGCGCGCCTTGTCGCGCTCCATGCGGGCCTGCAACAGCGACACGTCGGGAAAACGGCCCAGGGCGAGCAGTTTCTGCTTGCCGCCAAGCCGATATGCGTAGCGCCACAACTTCGAGCCGTTGGGGAAAACCCAAAGCTGAAGGCCATTCATGTCGGAATGCTTTTTGAGTTTTTCGCCGGGCTTGGTTTTCCGGCAGGCGAGGTCGGTCAGCGGCATAGCGCCAAGAATATTCCGGCGGCAGGGCTGAGCCAAGACTCATATTAGAACATATCGGGAATACGTACCAACATTGGCGACATGATGATACCAACATCGTACCAACATTTTTCAGGCGCTACGAAGAGTCGCTATGTTCAACGATGTTCGGTTTTTTACGTATAAACATTGACTTAGCGAAAGAGCGCGGACGATCATTATTGTGGAAAGTTGGCCTCTGGTGCCCAGGGGCGGAATCGAACCACCGACACGCGGATTTTCAGTCCGCTGCTCTACCGACTGAGCTACCTGGGCTTGCTCGCTTGCGCGGGAAGAGGCTTGTAGGAAACCAGCTTCCGCTTGTCTAGGGTAGCGAAGGCACTGAGGGCCAGCGAATTCCCCAGTCGCACCAGCGGCTTAGTTACCAGCCTGCTTGGACTGTTCGGCATAGGCCTTGAGCGTTTCGGTGACGCGGGTGACCGCCGCAGGCGACATGATCAGCCGGGCTACGATCTCATTGACGGCGCGCACGGGATTGGAGCCGGATCCGAAGGCGTGGCGCGTGGAGGTGAGATACAGCGAGACCTCGTCGCCGTCGGAGACGACCTGCACGCCGGTGACGTGGAAAGTCGGCCCGTTGAAGAGTGCGACAGACCCTTGCTGGGCAGGCTGGCCGGGTTGAGACACGATTGGCTCCCTCGAGAATGCCGGGGGCTTATGGCGCGATTGGCGCGCCGAGCCAAGCATTCGCTGAACAACACCGACGCGTTTCGGGCTTCGCTCGAGCTTGACCCGGGCGGGGGAACTCGAATCCGTCATCTTGCGTTTTGAAAGGTTGTCGATCCGGGGCAGTGGGTCATGCGGGGCTCGCTACTAAGGCATTGTAATTACGCAGGTATTTCTCTGAGCCGGTCAGCCATCTGGCTGAGTTATGCGAACCGGGCTGCCTTGGCCGATAAGGGGCCTTCCATCGTTCCGGGCTACACGGAAGCCGACGCGCGGATCGGATGGCGGCGTGCCCAAGGGATCGAACTCTCGGTGAACGGAATCAACCTCCTGGACGCGCGCCATTTCAACTTCGATGACGCTTCCGGCTGCCAGGCGCGCCGCACACGCACGAACCTTCGGATGGCGCCGTGGATGCGAACGCTGCGCTCCATCTGCGGTGTTGTCGTTGCGACGATCGCGGTCTTGACCACCACATCGCCTGTCGTGGCCGCAGGCATTCGGCCCCAGCGTGAGACCAAGGCGACCTACCTGTACAAATTCGCTTCATTCGTCACTTGGCCGGTTTCAGCCTTCGCCTCTCCCACGGCGCCACTTACGATCTGCATCGTCGGCGAACAGCGCCTCGCCGAGACGTTGCAGCCGACCGTCGCAGGCCAGCGCGAGGGCGAACATCCGATCGCGATCCGCGCCATGAATGCACCGGACGCCCGGTGCCACATTCTCTATCTGACTGGAAACGACAGCGCGGCAGATGCACAGGTCGTCGCCGCGCTGAAGAGCCGGCCGATTCTGATCGTGACCGATCTGCCGGCGGATGTGGCCGGGCATGGGATGATCGGCTTCGTTGTGGATGGCGATCACGTCCGCTTCGATATTGACAACGCCGCCGCAACGGGCTGCGGGCTGGTGATCAGCTCCAAACTTCTCGGTCTCGCGCGCGTGGTCAGGTCGAGAGGCGTGCCATGAGTGCTTGGGCCAGCGCCACCACGCCACGCGGGACACTGCCACTGGTGACGATTCTCGCTGCCACCATTCTGGTGCTCGCCGGCGCCGTGACGGCCTTCTACGAAGACCGCCTCTATCGCGCCCAGGAAGTCGACGTCGTGCGCGTGCAGGGGCAGATTCTCGCATCAGGCGTGGTGGCGGCTTTGGTCTTCAACGACAATCGCGCGGCGCAGGAATACGCCAACGCGATGAAGGCCAATCCGCAGCTTGAGGCGGTCGGCATCTATCCCGCGGAGGGACATGCCGTAGCCGGCTTCGTACGGTCCGGCGATCCGCCCTTGCCGAAAGTTCTGCACGCCGTAAAACCGAAGGCATCCGGCGGCAAATTCAGCGTCGTGCTTCCCGTGATGCAAAATCGGGAGGTGGTTGGTTTCGTCTACTTGCGAGCCGCGATCGAACCGCTCGCGCGCAGACTGGCGCGCTATGTGGGAATTCTGCTTCTTGTGACCATGGCGGCGCTGGTGCTGTTTGTGTTTGCGCGCGCTCAGACCGCCTTGTCGCGCGCCAATGCCGAACTGGAAAGCCGGGCGCTCGCACTATCCGAGGCGAACGACCGGCTTGTTGTCGAAATGTCCGAACGCAGCAAGGCGGAAGAGGCGCTGCGCCAAAGTCAGAAGATGGAGGCGATCGGCCAATTGTCCGGCGGCATCGCGCACGATTTCAACAACCTGCTCACCATCATCATGGGCAATCTTCATTTGCTGCAGCGGCGCCTTTCGCAGGGACGCAGCGATGTCGATCGTTACATTCACGCCGCGAGCGAGGGGCTGAACCGCGCGGCGAATCTCACGCAACGCATCCTTGCGTTCTCGCGCCGCCAGCCCCTGTCACCGAAGCCGGTCAATCTGAGCGCGCTGGTCGAGGGAATGTCCGAATTGATCCGTCATTCGGTCGGTGACCGCGCGCGGTTCGAACTTCTTCTCAAGTCCGATTGGTGGGTGGTTTGCGACGCCAACCAGATGGAGAACGTCATCCTCAATCTCGTGATTAATGCGCGCGATGCCATGCCGGAGGGTGGACTGCTCACGGTCTCGACCGAAAATCTGCGGCTCGTTCGGCCGCTGCCGGGTCTGGAAGAGGCGCCCCCAGGAGATTATGTGCGGCTTGTCGTGGCCGATACCGGAACAGGCATGTCCGAGGAGATTCGCACCAAGGCAATCGACCCGTTCTTCACCACCAAGCCGATGGGCCAGGGGACTGGCCTCGGCCTGAGCATGACATTCGGCTATGTGCGGCAGTCCGGCGGATATATGGCAATCGACAGCACCGTCGGGAACGGCACAGCCATCAACATTCTCATGCCGAAGGGGCAGGACGACATCAGCAGGGGCGCAAAGTGAGCGAGACGCACCATCGGACAATTCTGCTGGCCGAAGACGAAGGCATGCTGCGAATGGCGGCGGCCGAACTTCTGGAGGATGCCGGGTACCACGTGCTCGAGGCCGCCGACGGCAACCATGGCTACGAGATCTTGAAATCGGGAACACCGGTCGATCTTCTGATCAGCGACATCAAGATGCCGGGATTGAACGGCTACCAGCTTGCCGAGGCGGGCCTCGCGCTGAGGCCACGCTTGCGCGTGCTGCTGATGACCGGATATGCCCAGGAACCGCTGCCCCAGGCGATGCGCGCGGCCGGCGTGGACATCATCTATAAGCCGTTCGATTTCGACGCACTGGTGGAGGCGGCAAAGCGCATGTTGCCGGCGAGCTGACGGTGGTCAGTCCTTTGCGCCGAAAGCCTGACTGGCAAGGGCGGCGCCGAGAAACGCCGCATCCTTGTTGAGGATCAGGCGGGTGGGAATGGTCTTCACGAAATACGACAGGCGCCCCTTGTCCTCGAAGCGCTGACGGAATTTTCCGCTCTGCAGGAAACGCTCGATCTTCGCGGCAATCCCTCCACCGATGAAGACGCCACCGCCCGCACCGTGAGCCAGCGCAAGATCGCCCGCGACCGATCCAAAAATCGCGCAGAACATCTCCAGCGTGGATTTCGCGAGTGGATCGCCGTGTTCGGCGCGGGCCTGGATTTCCGGCGCCTCGATTTGGTCCAGCTGTTTTACGCCGGCGATTTCGCCGAGCGCCGCATAAAGATTTTCGAGACCCGGCCCTGAGAGGATGCGTTCGACAGAGGCGTGCCCAAACTTCCGCTGGAGGATACGCAACACGTCCTGCTCCTCCGGCGTGACCGGTGAAAAACCGATGTGGCCGCCTTCGGTCGCCATCGGGACGGCATGAGCGCGATAGCGCGCAAGGCAGGAAACGCCGAACCCGGTACCCGGCCCGAGAATGGTGATCGGCGCGTCGGCATTGCCGGCCAAGTCGGGGCCGATCGTACGCAAGTCCGACGGCGTAAGTGCCGTGGCTGAAAAAGCGAGTGCCGCAAAATCGTTGATCAGCAACGCCCGTTCGAAGCCGGCACCGCGCAAATCGTCTTCGGAAAGGCGCCAGTTTCGGTTGGTGAGCGTCACAGCGCCATCGATGACCGGACCGGCAGCGGCGATGGCGGCAATCTTGGGGCGCTCCGGAACATGGACCTGGCTGAAATAGGCCTCCACCGCGTCGGCGAAACTCGTGAAGCTGGCGTCAGCCAGGTCTTTGCGATTGTGGAACGGAACAGGCCGCTTCGATAGGTCGGCGACCGCGAAGCGAGCGTGGGTGCCGCCGACATCGCCGACCAAAACCAGGGAGTTCGTCATGGCAGTCGCCTGAAACGACGTTTTCTGTTAGCCCGGCTGACGCTCCTTGTCACCTTTGTGACGCTGAAACCTTGTGCGGCTTTGGTCCGTAGAGGAAAGCGGAAGCCGTTGATCACGCGGGCTTTACCGCTGGATTGGACGGCATCATTTGAAAAGCCCTATTCTTGCAACCATCTAAGGCCCCGGAGGCTGCCATGGATCATTTTTCTCGCCGGATGCTGCTCAAAGGCACGACCGCTGCAGGATTGCTTGCGCTTTCGGGTCAGGGCTTCGCCGCCGAATCGTTCGTGGTGATCGAGAATTTCTCGGCCGCCGGAAAGGATCTCGGTTCCGTGCGCGTCCCGAAGGTCGTGAAGACGGAAGCGGCGTGGAAGGCGAAGCTCCCGGGCGAGAGTTTCGAAGTGACGCGCCACGCCGACACCGAGCGGCCATTCACGGGTATCTACTGGAACAATCATGCCGATGGTCTGTATCGCTGCCTGTGCTGCGACACGGCTCTGTTCGACTCGAGAACGAAATTCGAATCCGGCACGGGCTGGCCGAGTTTCTATCAGGCCATTTCGCGCAGGAATGTCGTGCAGACCTCCGATCGTTCGCTGTTCATGGAACGCACGGCGGTCTCGTGTGCGCGCTGCGATGCCCACCTTGGACACGTGTTCGACGATGGACCGAAGCCCACGGGCCTGCGCTATTGCATGAACTCGGCGTCGCTGAAATTCGTGCCGCGCGGAAAACAGGAAGCCTGACATGACGATGCCGAATCTTGCGAAGATCGCCGCCATCGCGGCTGCTTTTTTGGTGACAATTGCAGTCTCGTTTCAGCTTGCCAAAGCCGACGATCCGCGCGTTCTTCCATCGCCCGCTGTCGATGAACATTCCGCGGCAGCCAGCGAAACGGCCGTGCTGGCGGGCGGATGCTTCTGGGGCGTGCAGGGCGTGTTCGAGCACGTCAAGGGCGTGACGAGCGTCGTGTCGGGTTACGCCGGCGGCGGAGCGGCCACCGCACACTACGAGATCGTGGGAACGGAACTGACCGGCCACGCCGAGTCCGTCGAGATCACGTTCAATCCGAAAGAGGTTTCGTACGGCCAGCTCCTGCGCATCTATTTCTCGGTTGCCCATGATCCGACGCAGTTGAACCGCCAGGGCCCGGATGAAGGCCCGAGCTACCGCTCGGAGATCTTTTTCACGACGCCGGAGCAGGAGAAGGTCGCCCGCGCCTACATCGCCCAGTTGACGAAGGCGCGTTCCTACGGGAGCCCGATCGTGACGAAGCTGGAGCCCCTGAAGGGCTTCTACCCCGCCGAGGGCTACCACCAGGACTATCTGATCCATCACCCCGAGAGTCTGTATATCCAGGTCAACGACCTGCCGAAGATCGCCCACTTGCGCGCGCTCTATCCGACCCTTTACCGGGAGAGGCCCGTGATGGTGACGGCGCGGAGCTAGCGTCGGGCCGCCAATCCCGGAGACTGCAAGGCAGCCAAGCCCTTGGCCTTCGTTAAGGGCCATCCCATATAACCTCGGTCGAGGCAGGGCTATCGCCTGGGCCTCCAAGAGGATTTTCAGGGAACACAAGCCCATGGTCGCCTTTCTGAATTGGTCGAAATCCATTGCCCTCGGCACACTGAATTCCATCGTCAAATTCATCGTTTTCGTGGTCGTGGTGGTGCTGATCCTGATGTTGATCGGCTTCATCCACGGCGATGGCCTGCCGGACAAGATGGTGCTGACGGCCGATCTGCGGACGCCGATGGCGGATTCCAGCCGCCGGCCGGGTCTGGATTTCGGCAACCGGCCTTTGACCACCATGGGCACGATTCTGGCGCTGGACCGGGCCTCGCGTGACAGTCGCGTGAGGGGCCTGTTCCTGCGGGTGGGAGAGGGCGGAATCTCCGTTGCCCAGGCCGAGGAGCTTGGGGCGGCGATCAAGCGCTTCCGCGCCAGCGGCCGGTTTGTCGTCGTGCATTCGCAAGGCTTCGACTCCGCCGGCATGGGCGATTATCTGGCGGCGGCAAGCGCGAACCAGATCTGGATGCAGCCGAAGTCCGGGTTCGGAGCGGCCGGGGCGGGCGCCGGCGCCGTATTCCTGCGCGGCCTGTTCGACAAGATCGATGCCGTTCCGCAGATCGCCAAGCGCTCCGATTACAAGAGCGCCGCCGACATGTTCATGGAGAAGGATTACACGGCGCCGGATCGCGAACAGACGACGGCATTGCTGCAATCCTGGTACGACACCGCCACGCGCGGCGCCGCCGAAGACCGCAAGCTGACGCCGCAAGCGGTGGCAGCCGTGTTCGAACAGAGCCCGCAATTCGCAGAGGACGCGCAGCGCGCCCATCTGATCGACCGCATCGGCTACGACGATGACGCCAAGGACGCGGCCATCTCCCAGGCCGGTGGCGGCGCCAAGGCGGTCAGCCTCAGGCGCTATGCGCACAACATCGAGGATTGGGGCGACGGGTCATTGCCGCACGTTGCACTGGTCGAAGCGGCGGGCGACATCGTCGATGGCGGCACGCATGACGGCATGGGCGGCAGCAACGTCATTGCCGGCGACGATTATGCGACCGCCATTCGCGACGCCACCCACGACAGCAGCATCAAGGCGATCGTTCTGCGCGTCGACTCGCCGGGAGGTTCGGTCTCGGCGTCCGATCAGATTCTGGATGCGCTGAAGAAAGCGCAGCGCGCCGGCAAGCCGGTTGTTGTCAGCATGGGACCGCTGGCGGCGTCGGGAGGCTACTACATCTCCACATCGGCCAACCGCATCATCGCGGAGCCGGGAACGCTGACCGGATCGATCGGCGTGCTGACCGGCAAGGTCTCATTCGGCAAATCCGTTGGCCTCATCGGCGTCGGCGTCGATCAGATCGGTGTGGGCAAGAATGCGCTGATGGACTCTGCCGTGAGCGCGTACACGCCCGAGCAATGGGCCAATCTGAACCACCAGGCCGATGTCATTTATGCCGACTTCACGCAAAAGGTGGCAGACGGCCGCAAGCTTCCGATCGGCAAGGTTCAGGAAATCGCGAAGGGCAGGGTGTGGACAGGAGCCGATGCCAAGGCGCGAGGGCTCGTCGACCAGCTGGGCAGCTTCTGGACGGCGGTGGACGCGGCCAAGAAGCTGTCAGGCATTTCGGCGAGCCAGCGCGTTGCGTTCAAGATCTATCCGAAGCGGATCGGCTTCTTCGATGCCCTGGGTTCCGCATTCAGCGGGACGGCGGCTGGGGTGCGGGCGCTCGAAGGCCTTTCCGTCATCGAGCAGCTTCCGGTGGCGCGCTCGATGATCGGTGCGCTGTCGGATGCTGCACAGGGCGGCGTCCAGATGAAGGCCGAGAACTTGCCTATTCACTGAAGCGGCAGGCTGTGACAGGACGGCGACATCTGGCCCGACGACAAGCCGCACCGGCTATGAGATAAGTTCCCGAATCTTCGGGGCACTTCGGCGTGCAGATTCAGCAGCTGGCAGATGCTGCCCAGCAGGCCATGCAAACGGGCCGGCTGGACGAGGCCGCGCGCCTGTGGGAACGCGTGCTGGCGGCCGCACCCGATCATCCCCAGGCGCTGTTTCATCTGGGCCAGCATGCCGTCTATCGCAACGAGCCCCGCAAGGCGCTCGACCTCCTGCAACGGGCGGCAAAGGCCGCGCCGCGCGAGCCCGGCATCCTGCTCCACACCTCCTTCGTGTATCGCAGTCTCGGAGACACCGCGTCGGAACTGGCGATCCTGGATCGTGCGATCAGCGTCGATCCGTTCTTCCTGCCGGCCCTGCTGGCAAAGGGTGCGGCCCTGGACCGGACGGGGCAGAAGCGGCAGGCGGCCCGCGTGTTCCGGGATGCGCTCGCGATCGCGCCGCCGGACGAAAACCTGCCCCCGGAGATCCGTGCCACCACGGCAAGGGCGCGGCAGGTGGTTCAGGAGAATGCCGGCGAACTGGAAACTTATCTGGACAGCGCCCTGCGCGATCTGCCGCGTCCGGAAAAATCCATCCGGTTCGAGGAGGCCAAGGCCGCCCTGATCGGAACCAAGAAGGTCTATCAGCAGCAGCCGACCATGCTGCACTACCCGCGGCTGCCGGCCATCCCGTTTTACGAGCGGGCCGACTTCCCGTGGATCGGGACAGTCGAAGCGGCGACCGACACGATCAGGACCGAGCTGGAGACTTTGCTGGAGCAGCAGAAGGCGGAGTTCCGCCCGTACCTGGCCAATCCGCAGGGGAACCAGATCGAATATGCCGCCCAGTGGAATGCCTATTTTTTCTGGAGCGACGGCAAGCGGCTGGACGATCACTGTGCCCGCTGTCCGAAGACGGCAGCCTTGCTGGAGACGCTGCCGCTGGCGGACGTTCCGGGTGCCGCGCCGACCGCATTCTTCTCGGCGCTGGAGCCCAAGGCGGGCATCCCCGCGCACACGGGCGTTACGAACACGCGATTGATCGTGCACCTGCCGCTCATCGTGCCGGGTGACTGCTGGTTCCGCGTCGGCAACGAGACGCGGGAATGGCGGCTTGGCGAGGCGCTCATCTTCGATGACACGATGGAGCACGAGGCCTGGAACGGCAGCGACCGCTTACGGGTTCTGCTCATCTTCGACATCTGGAATCCGCACCTGGACCAGGCCGAGCAGCAGCTCGTGCGCACGCTGATGTCCGCCTATCAGGACTACCACAAGATCTGAACTGCCAGGGGCGTTCGGTGACCCGAGCGCTGTGCCGCAACGCCAACCCATCGGACAAAAAAAGAGCGGCGGCCTTTTGGGCCGCCGCTCGCTGATCGGATCGTCGTTCCGATTACAACTTGATCGTGACGCCGGCGAACAGGAACCGACCGACGGCATCGTACGTGCCGGGGAAGGTGTTGCCGCTGTCCACGCTCGCTGCGCCGAGGTTGATGTCAACCAGCGGCGGGCGCTTGTCGAAGATGTTCGTCACACCGCCACGGAACTGGATGCCGTTGCCGACATCCCACGTGCCGGAGAGATCGAACCAGTCGAACGCCGGGATGTGATCGTCGTCGCCGGCGAGGTCGCAGAAGTTGAACCCACAAGGCGTACCAGCATTCTTGCCGCTGAAGCGCATCACGTCGAAGTCTTCCGACGAGATGTGGCGCCACAACAGCGAGATCGTGATGTCGTTGTCGGGGCTCAGCCAGCTGACGCGGAAGTTATGCTTCCACTTCGGCGTCGGAGCGCTGTTGATGCAGATCGAACCGAACTTGCCGG
>DATIYG010000145.1:0-3145 GCA_035517755.1 Rhizomicrobium sp.
CGCACGAACACACCGAGCATGCCGAGCATGCGGCGCACGAGCACGATCCCTTCGTGTCGCGGATCGCGATCACCGTAGCCATTCTGGCGGTGCTGGCGGCGGTTTCCGGCAGCCTGGAAACGGTGGAGGGCGGACGCGCGCTTGCGTCCACCAGCGAGGCCGTGCTGCAGCAGGACGAAGCGACCGACACCTGGAACGAGTACGAGGCCGAGAGTCTCAAGAAGCACATGTACGGCATCGCGGCTGAGGGCGGCAGTGCGCAGGCCGCCAAGTTCGGCGCGAACTCGAAGAAATATTCCGACGCCCAGGACGCGCTGAAGGAGAAGGCGCAGGACAAGGAGAAGGAGCGCGACAAGCTTCTCGCCGAGTCTGCCAGGCACGAGGACCGCCACCACTGGCTGACCGGATCGGCCACCCTGTTCGAGATCGGCATCGCGATGTCCACCGTCGCCATCATCACCAAGCGCCATTGGTTGTGGATGGCGGCGATGATGTTCGGCGCGGTTGGCCTGGTCCTGCTCGGCGCCGGCTACGCCGTCTGAGTTCCTAGCCCCCCTGCAACCTGGAGTTTGCGCGAGCGCATCCCCTCACGTACCCTGATGGCCGTTCTGGGGGAGAAGAGCCATGGCCAACTGGCCGGGGAACGATGCCGTCTTTGCGCTCTGCAAGGACCACATCAAGCAATTCGAGGGTTATAGCGCGAAACCCTATCGCGACATCGCCGGCATTCCGACGATCGGCTGGGGAACAACCGCCTATCCGAACGGCAGGACCGTGACGATGAACGATCCCGCGATCACGAAACCTTACGCGGAACAGTGCCTGACATTCGAGATGACGCAGAAGGCGGCGGCGATCGCGCCGCATCTCGAACGCCAGGCAACCATTCATCAGGCGGCGGCGATGCTGTCGCTGACCTACAACATCGGCGTCGGCCGCTTTCTTGGCTCGACGGTTCTCAAGCGGTTCAACGCGGGCAAAATTCGCTCTGCGGCGAAAGCCTTCGAGATGTGGGACAAGGCCCATGTCGACGGCAAGCTCAAGGTCGTCGCCGGCCTGCTTAAGCGCCGGAAGCAGGAAGCGGCCATGTTCCTCACGCCGGACTGACGATCCGGCATTGTGATCGCCCCGCGTCCGTCTAGAATCGACTACCGGAATCGGGTTGGTCATGAAGCAATATCTCGATCTGATGCAGCGCGTGCTCGAGACGGGCGTGGAGAAGCGCGACCGCACCGGGACCGGCACGCTGTCCATCTTCGGGCATCAGATGCGGTTCGATCTGGCGGACGGCTTTCCTCTCGTCACCACCAAGAAGCTGTTCACCAAGGCGATCATCTATGAATTGCTGTGGTTCCTGCGCGGCGACACCAATGTGCGCTGGCTGCAGGAGCACGGTGTTTCCATCTGGGACGAGTGGGCGGATGCGAGCGGCGAGCTCGGGCCCGCATACGGTCATCAATGGCGCTCGTGGCCGGACGGGCACGGCGGGACGATCGACCAGATCGCCAACCTGATCGCCGACATCAGGCGCAATCCGGATTCGCGCCGCCTGATCGTGACAGCCTGGAACCCTGCCGATGTGCCGAAGATGGCGCTGCCGCCGTGCCACTGCCTGTTCCAGTTCTACGTGGCGGACGGGCGGCTCTCCTGCCAGCTGTATCAGCGCTCGGCCGACATCTTCCTTGGCGTGCCGTTCAATATCGCGTCCTACGCCCTGCTGACCTTGATGGTGGCGCAAGTCGGAAACCTGAAGCCCGGCGAATTCATCCACTCCTTCGGTGACGCCCACCTCTATCTCAATCACGTCGACCAGGCGCGCGAGCAGCTGTCGCGCAAGCCCCATCCCCTGCCGTCGATGCGCCTCAACCCGGCAGTGAACGACATTTTCGCGTTCCGCTACGAGGACTTCACGCTGGAGAACTACCAGGCGCATCCGCACATCAGGGCGGAAGTTGCCGTGTAGCGGCGGCCCATTCCGTCAAGCGAACGTCTCGCAACGGACCAGAAGACCTATATCAATTGAAGAAAGCGCGCCGGCGTACGCTCGTCGTTGACTCGCGTGACGCCAAGGCTAGTCTTGGCGATGCACGGGAGCGTCATGAAGGATTTTATCGGATATCAGGCTTTGACGGATGCGGCGTTGCGCGGCGTGGTGCGCGACGCGTTGAAGCGCGTCGAGAAGCAGGGGTTGATCGGCTCGCACCATTTCTGCGTCACCTTCAAAACGGAATTTCCCGGCGTCGAGATTCCGGATTTCCTGCGCGAGCAATATCCCGAAGAGATGATGATCATCCTGCAGCACCAATTCTCCGGGCTGAAGGTGAAGGACGACCACTTCCGTGTGACGCTGTCGTTCAAGAAGATTCCGGCGACGCTTGTCGTCCCGTTTTGCGCGCTGACGCAGTTCGCCGATCCGGGCGTGCAGTTCGCGCTTCAGTTTCAGGAGAGCGGCGAGCCGGTGCGCGGCAAGAAGAGCCCCACGCCGCTGACGACGGCAAAGCCCGAGGCCCTTCCGGCGGCAGCCAAGCCTGCGGCCGCAGAAACACCGCCGGACGCAGAGAAGCCCGCCGCTCCAGCGGAAGTGGTTAGCCTCGACGCCTTTCGCAAGAAATAGGCGGGCTTTTCCGCATTCGAATCCGGCTATAGTCCGGACATGACCAAGACCACCCGCACGGAAACCGACAGTTTCGGCCCTATTGAGGTCGCCGCCGACAGATACTGGGGCGCCCAGGCCGAACGATCCTTGCACAATTTCCGGATCGGCTGGGAGAAACAGCCCGTCTCGATCGTGCGCGCGCTCGGCATCATCAAGCGGGCGGCCGCCGAAGTGAACATGAAACTCGGCCGGCTCGATCCCAAGATCGGCACTGCCATCGTGCAGGCGGCGCAGGAGGTGATCGACGGCAAGCTGGACGCGCATTTCCCCCTGTCGGTGTGGCAGACGGGCTCCGGCACGCAATCAAACATGAATGCCAACGAGGTGATCTCGAACCGCGCGATCGAGCTGCTGGGCGGCGAGAAAGGCTCGAAGAAGCCGGTCCATCCGAACGACCACGTCAACATGAGCCAGTCGTCGAACGACACCTACCCGACGGCCATGCACATCGCGGCCGCGGAAGAGATCGAGCACCGGCTGATCCCCGCC
>DATIYG010000146.1:0-20053 GCA_035517755.1 Rhizomicrobium sp.
GAGATAATTCCTTCGTTGATTCCGACGATGCCGTATTCCAGCGCCTCGGCCACGCGCCACACGCGGGAAAGATCGCGCGCGTAGAAATAGGCGGCGAGGCCGTATTCGGTGTCGTTGGCGATGCGGATGGCGTCTTCATCCTTCTCGAAGCGGAACAGGGTGGCGACCGGCCCGAAGATTTCCTCGCGCGCGATCTCCATTTGCGGCGTCACATCGCGCACCAAGGTCGGTTCGAAGAACGTGCCACCCAGCGGATGGCGCTTGCCGCCGGTTGCGATCCTCGCGCCCTTTGCGGCGGCGTCCTTCAGCAGCCGCTCGACCTTCTCGACGGCTTCCATGTTGATGAGCGGACCCTGCGTCACACCCTCCTCGAAGCCGTTGCCGACCTTCATCTTCGCAATGCGTGCGGCAAGCTTCTCGGCAAAGGCATCGTAGACATCGGCCTGCACCAGGATCCGATTGGCGCAGACGCAGGTCTGTCCCATGTTGCGGAATTTCGACAGCATGGCGCCATCGGCCGCCGCATCAAGATCGGCATCGTCGAACACGATGAACGGCGCGTTGCCGCCGAGTTCGAGCGAAACCTTCTTCACCGTCGAGGCGCATTGGCGCATCAGCAATTTGCCGATCTCGGTCGAACCCGTGAACGAGAATTTGCGGACCAGCGGGTTCTGGGTGAGCTCGCTGCCCACCTTCGATGCGTGCTTCGTCGTCACCACATTGAACACGCCGGCAGGCAGGCCGGCACGCGCGCCGAGCTCGGCCAATGCGAGACAACAGAGCGGCGTCTCCGCCGGCGGCTTGATGACGAAGGTGCATCCGGCGGCGAGCGCCGGCCCGGCTTTCCGCGTAATCATGGCGATGGGAAAATTCCACGGCGTGATCGCCGCGACCACGCCGACCGGCTGCTTCAGCACCACGATGCGCCGGCCATGCGCGTTGGTCGGGATCACGTCGCCATAGATACGCTTGCCCTCTTCGGCAAACCATTCGATGAAGCTTGCGCCATAGGCGACCTCGCCGCGGGATTCCGCCAGCGGCTTGCCCTGCTCAGCCGTCATCAGGCGCGCCAGATCCTCCTGGTTCGCCATGATGAGCTCGAACCATTTGCGCAAGATGGCGGCGCGTTCCTTCGCCGTCCTGACGCGCCAGGCGGCGAACGCCGCGTGCGCGGACTCGACGGCACGGCGCGCCTCTGCCTCGCCCATGTCCGGCACCTGCGCGATGGCCTGCCCAGTGGCAGGATCATTGACGGCGAACGTCGCGCCCGAATCGGCCGCCACCCAGGCGCCGGCGATGAATCCATCGCGCTTCAGGAGGCGTTCGTCAGAAAGCTTGGGCATGCGGTGGTTCTAGCGCCGCACGCGCCCTCATGAAAGCCCGCCTTTGGCGGCCGTCACCAGCCTTTGCGTTGCGGCCTCCTTGGGGTTCTTGACGAGATCGGCCAGCAGTCCGCGCTCGACGATCTTTCCATCGTCGAACATCAGCGCTTCCTCGGCGAGCGCGCTTGCGACCGCAAAATCGTTGGTGACGACAAGGAAAGCCGGCCCTTCGGCCTTGCGAAAGTCCACCAGCAATTGGCGCATGGCATTGCGCGCCAGCGCATCGAGGCCGCGCCACGGCTCGTCGAGGATGACGAGCAGCGGAGCTCCGACGATGGCACGCGCAACCTGGAGCCGCCGCTTGTCGAACGGACCAAGCTGGGCAACCAGCCGGCTCCCGTCGAGCTCCGCCAACCCCACGCGTTTGAGCGCGGCATCGCGATAGTTGTTGAGCAATTCGCGCGTGAGGTGGAGGCGCGCGCGCAACGGCTCCTCGACCGTGTCGTGAACCGTCAGGCGCGGGTCCAGCGCGCCGTCTTCACCGGCGATCACCGCCATCCGGCGCCGCAACCGCGACAGCATCGTGGAGGACAGGATGCCGACATCGACAGAATCGAAAACGATGCGGCCTTCGGCCGGGCGTTCGAACCCAAGAAGCACCCGCATCAGGGCGCGCCGTCCCGAACCCTCGTCGCCCACCAATGCAAGCGACGCTCCGCGGCGCAACGCAAAGGTGAGCGCATCGCGCCGATCGGCCTTCTTCCCCTTGGTAAGCAGATTGAACACCTGCAGGACAGGCTCGCCGCGCCCCACGGGTCTGGCGGGTGCTGCATCGGGCGAGAGCTGAGTGTGGAACAGCGCGCGCGTGTAAGTATGCGCGTGCTCGCCTGCCAATTGCGCGATCGAACCTTCTTCGATCATTCGTCCGCTGCGCAGGATGATCGTGCGCGCATCGATTCGCCTGGTCACATCGACGCGCGGCGTAACGCAGACAAGGGCAAAGTGCTGGCGCTTCTGCGCTTCCAGGCAAGCCGCGACCAGGGCGCCGGCAACGGACGGCGCAACATTGCCGGCCGGGTGATCGGCGATCAGCAATTCCGGCGACTGGGCGACGGCGCAGGCAAGCAGGCCCCACGAAAGCACATCCGGCGAAACCAAGGCGGCGGGCCGTGCAAGATCCTGGATCGTGACGCGGCTGCGCAATCGCTCGAGTGAAGCGGCGAACTCTGCGCGCGCCTCGGCCTGCGAAAAGGAAAGCTTGCGCGCGACGACACGGACAAGCTGGGCGAGCGCACTCGCATTGGGCGCAAGCGCATGCTCCGGCGCGGGCCAGTAGGCGATGCGGGCGGCTTTGTAAGGTGCGATGTCGCCCGCCAGGGATGATCGGTTGCCGATGCGGATCGAGCCCGCGATGGCCTCGCTTGCAGACGGCACGCCCGAAAGTGCTCGCGCCAGGGCATCGGCGCCCGATCGTGTTTCGCCAAGCAGGACAACCGTTTCTCCCGCTGCCAGTGTGAGCGAAAAATTGTCGAGGATCGGACTGTTGCGTCCGGCGCGCCGGATCGAAACGTCGCTGAGCGTGACGAGAGGCTCGCTCATGGCCGCGTTCCGTCTTCGAGTCCGGCCGCAAGGCGTGCCATCAGGATCACCAACGCCAGCGCCAGCGCCGGAAAGAGCGCCGTCCACCACATCGAAAAGTTGCCGGAAGCGCGGGCCGTCGTGAACGCGCCGGCGATCATGAGTCCAAGATCGCGATGCGGCGGGAGCGCGCCGAAGCCGAAGAAACTGACCGTCGACAGGATGATCGTCCCGGACGCGAGGCCCCGCCCGACGATGGCGAGCAGTGAGCGCCGCATCTCGTAGACGAGATCGCGCCTGAGCAGAGTGAGTGCGCCGATGCCGGTCGCGCGCGCGAATTCGGCGTGGCGCGACGAAGCCAGCCCGCTCGCGCGATCGAACGTCCTTGCAAAGGCGAGCGGTGCTGCGGCAACGCCGGCGGCGAGCGGCGCGAGCCCCCTGTTGGTGACCGCGATGAACAGGATGGCGAGAAACAGCGGCGTGACCGCGCCGAATATTCCGGCCGTCCACCGCACACCATAGCCAAGGCGGAAGCGCAGCCGCGCCGCCAGAAATCCGCCCAACGCTCCGACGATGAGCGTCGTCAGCGCTGCAATGACGGCCTGCTCGCTCGTCACCGCAAGACCGTGCAGCGTTTCGCTCAGCACATCGCGGCCGGCGATATCCGTGCCGAACGGAAAGGCGGCAGACGGCGGAAGCGACACCTGCCGCACATTCACGCGATCGGCTGGGGCGCGTGCAATCATGTCGCTGAGCGCAACCGTAAGCGCAATGACGCCCAATCCGGCGAGCCCGGCGACGCGCACGCCGGTTTGCCAGCGCGGCCTTGTCGTGGTGAGCGCGACGGTTGCCGTCATGGATGATCCGCCATGACAAGGGCGCGCGATACGAGCGCGCCGATGAAGTCCGCGACCAAAGTCAGACCCGCAAAGACCGCGAGGATGATCGCAGCAACGGACCAATCGGACAGCGCGACCGATTTGATGACGAAGGCAGCCGCGCCGGGCCACTGGAAAATCCATTCCGCCACGATGACGGCACCCATCAGGGCAAGCATGACCTCGCCGAGATTGGCGAGAACGCCGGCGGCGATTTCCGGCAGCAGATAGTGAAGGCCGATTTCCCAGTTGGGCAGCCCGAGCCGACGCAAACCTTCGCGATAGGGCGCGTATGCGAGCGTATCGGCGATCTGGCGCAACCGCGTGACAATCGCGCCGGCACCGCCCAATCCAACGAGAATGGCCGGCAAAGCGATCGCGCGCGCAAACGGCAGCGACAGCACATCTCCAGGAATTGCTGTGCCGGCAGGCGCTGTATCAAGCGGCCAATAGAGAACGGTGGCGGCCCAGATCATCGCAATGCCGATGACGAAAAGCGGAAAAGCTTCGAGGACAAGCAGAAGCGGACCGGCGACCGGCGCGGCGCGGCTGAATCCCGCCAGCAGACCAGCGGGAATCCCAATGACAAGGGCAATAACCGCACCAAACCCCAGCAACAGGAGCGTGGCCGGCAGGTGCGCCAGCAGTTCGGCCGCAGCGGGCGAACCCGATACGCGGCTTGTGCCGAAATCGAGATGCGCCACGGACACGAGGTGCGACCCGAACGCCTGCCAGAAACCGCCACCCGAATACGGCGGCAGCGATGCGATCGCGGTCGCAAGGAACACGGCGCCGATCAGGCCCAGAATCAGACGCAAGGCTGCCTCTAGCCCGAACCGCGCCATGCCGTGAAAATCCCCTGATGAAGCGCGAAGCATCGCAAGTTCGCGGTGACTTGAGAAGATGGCTTGCGGTCCTACATCAGCCCGAGTGCCTTGAAGCTCGCGGTTCCGTTCCTGCCCACGACAATATGATCGTGGACAGCGATGTGCAGGGCCCTTGCAGCGTTGACGATCTCGCGTGTCATCTCGATGTCCGCACGGCTGGGCGCGGGGTCGCCGCTCGGATGATTGTGCACCAGGATGATGGCCGAGGCCGAAAGTTCCAGCGCCCGCTTGACGATCTCGCGCGGGTAGACCGGGGTGTGGTCGACGGTTCCCCGCCCCTGCACTTCGTCCGCGACCAGGGCGTTCTTCTTGTCGAGGAAAAGGATGCGGAATTCCTCGTGGCTGGTGCGCGCCATGGCGGCGGTGCAGTAATCGACCAGTGCGGCCCAGGAGGACAGGGCCGGCCGGTTCAGCACCCGCGTCTTGGACAGGCGCAGGGCGGCGGCCTCCACGATCTTCAGCTGCGCGGCGACGTTGTCCCCGACTCCGTCCAGGTCAAGCAGCCGCTCGCGCGGCGCCGCGATCACATCCGCGAAGGTGCCGAATTTCGCCAGCAGCCTCTTGGCGAGCGGCTTGACGTCACGCCGCGGGATCGCCGCGAACAGCACCATTTCGAGGAGTTCATAATCCGGCAGCGCATCCGCTCCGCCGGACAGGAACCGCTCGCGCAGGCGCTCGCGATGGCCCGCGTAATGCGGCTCGTCCGCCGGGCCCGCGTCGAAGGACTGGGCCACATCCGAAACAAGTGACGGTTTCCGGCGAAGCTGCTTGGGCACGATTTCCGATCCCCACCGCGGTCCCACTTTGCCCAAAACCCGGCGCGCTTGCCACTGCCATCCGGTGGACAGTTGACCGGTGCAAGACGGGACGGAACAGTGACGGACACATATGTCTGGGGAGACTGGAGCGATGTCGGCGGTTCACACAAATGGTCACATTCTTCATGACGGCGAGCTGCGGCTGCTTGCCGAGCTTCGTCTGCTGCGCCGGAAATTGCGCGGCAAGCCGGCAACCGATGCGACGGGCGAACAGCTCACCATGGGCCAGCGGATCGCCGACATCGTCGCCGCCTCGATGGGCTCGTGGCGGTTCATCATCATCCAGTCGGCCGTGCTGCTGGTCTGGATCGTTCTCAACATCACGGCGTACGTGAATCGCTGGGACCCGTATCCGTTCATCCTCCTCAATCTCGCGCTGTCGTTCCAGGCCGCGTACGCTGCACCGTTCATCATGATGAGCCAGAACCGGCAGCAGGACATCGACCGCAAGAAGGCGGAGAACGATTACAACATCAACGTGAAGGCCGAACTGGAGATCGAGGCGCTGCACGCCAAGATCGACGAACTCCGCGAGAAGGAAGTTCTCTCCCTCACCAACGCGATCGCGGGACTCACGCGCCTGCTCGAGGAACAACGCGCCGAAAGGACCGCATCATGATCAAGAAGAGCGGCGCCAAGAAGGAACTGGCGGGCGAATCGCCGGCCAAACTGATCGATGCCAAGATCGCCAAATTGGGCGACTGGCGGGCGGATCTGTTCAAGCAGATTCGCGCGCTCATCCACGAGGCTGATCCGGCCGTGGTCGAGACGGTGAAATGGCGCAAGCCATCCAATCCGCTGGGCGTGCCCATCTGGGAGCACGACGGCATCCTCTGCACCGGCGAGACCTACAAGGACAAGGTGAAGCTGACCTTCGCTTACGGCGCTTCGCTTCCCGATCCGTCCGGTCTGTTCAATTCCAGCCTCGATGGCAATGTGCGCCGCGCCATCGACTTCCACGAAGGCGACAAGGTCAATGCGAAGGCGCTGAAGGCGCTCATGCACGCAGCGGTTGCCCGCAACACATCCAAGGCAAAACGCCGGGCGTAGGCCCGGCGCCTATTTGAAGCTGAACATTCCCATCAGGTCTCCGATTGCGGGACTGTTCGTCGGGAAGTACGGCGCCGACTTGACGACGACGGGATTGGGGAGATTGTCGCGGCTCCGCGGCGACAATGGCAGCAACCGCCAGTTCCGTTCGATGAATTTCACGATCGAGGCGTGATCGGCATAGGTGTGGTCGACATAGCCGAATTTCGAGAACGGCGAGACCGCGATCATGACGGTACGCGGGCCATCGCCGAAGAAATCGATCGGCTGAATGTAGCCGGAATCGTAATAGCCGCCGGATTCGTCGAACGTGATCAGGATGGCCGTGTTCTTCCACAGCTTGGGATTTGCCTGAACGGCTTCGATCGCATGCTGCACGAAGGCCTCGTAGAGCGGCGGTGTCGATGTGCCGGGATGGCTGTCGGTGAGCGTGTCCGGCTTCACAAAAGTCACCGAAGGAAGCGTGCCGGCCTGAACATCTTTGTAGAACTGGGAGAGGTCCTTGATATTCCGCTTGAGCGGACTGTTCATGATCGATGTCGTGTACTGGAACGGATTGCAAATCGCGCAGTAGAACTCGTTGGCGAGCGGCGGGTCGTTGGCCTGATTGAAGCCCGCTGCGTAATAGCCCCATGACACGCCGGCCGCAGAAAGCGAATCGCCGATGGTCGGAAGCACCTGCGCGCCGATCGAGAAGGCGGGCCCGGCTGTGAACTCGTTGTCCTGGGAAATCTTTTTGCCATTGTGCGCGTACTGCGGATATTCGTTGTCGATCTGATAGTAGTGCCCCGGATCGCAATTGCCGCCGCGGAACGCCGGATAGGGAAGGCTTGCCAGATAAGCCTGGATGGCGCTGACGCCGGGCTGGGTGGGATCCGAACAGTTCACCAGTCCGCCGCTGCTCGTGCTGCCGAGATCGGTCGGGCCGGGACGGGCGTTGGTGTAGAAATTGTTGCTGCCCGATTGCGGGTTGGGATTCTCGATCAGGTTGCTCGGTGGTGTCGTAACCACGCCCTTCTTCGTGAAATAGAAGACGTCCGCCGTTCCGATGAATTGCGAATTGGGACCGGTGCCGCCCATGACCGGCTGATGATAATTGTCGCTGATGGCGTAGTTCTGCGCGAGCCACTGCAAGTACGGATAGTCGCCGGCCGCCATGTTGTAGAAGCCCATGGGGACGCCGCCCTGGAACGTGCCTTCAGTGTCGGTGGGCGGGTTGCCATCTTTCGTGATCTGCCAGCCGACGCTCGTTGCGACCCAGGTGTAAAGGTCGTGCAGGCAGCCGCTTGGATTGCTGGCGGACGCGCGGCTGATGTCGCAATCGTTCTGCTGCCACATCTGGAAGAAGCGGTGAACCGGATCGCCGGTGTTGTCGGTGAACAACGTCGGGGTGATCGGCGGCCGCAGGTTCAGGAACGGCGCACCGCAATTGTTGAGCACCGACTCGGTGGTGATCGAGTACGGATCGTTGGGCAGGTCGGTGCCGTACCGGCAATCGGGCACGGGGAAGATTCCATTGCCCGGATCGTAGAAGGATTGACCGGTTCCACCCAGCGACAGGAGAAACTGGGAGCTGCCATCCAGGGCAAAGTCCTGACAGAACAGAACGCCCGCGGGGTCCTGTCCGAACTCGAACAGGAATTTGGAGACGGCGCAGGGCGAGCCGGGCAATCCGTTCAAGCCCGTACTCGGCTGCGGCAGATTGGTGAAGGGACCACTCGTTGTCGGATTGAGACGATAGAAATCCGTATCGCTCGCCTGCTGCTGCGCGCCGAGCGAAGCGTTAGGGCCTTGCGAGCCGAGCTGATTGACGATCCCGAGCGACAACAGGTTCCACACCTTCTGCTTCGGGTTCGGTGGAATGTAGGTGCCGAACACGTTGTCGAAGCTGCGGTTCTCGCCAATGATGACAATGACATGCTGGATCGGCGTACGCGTCGCCTGACCGAACGGTGGACCGCTTTGCGCGGCCAAGCTCTGCGTGATCCATAGGCTGCTGAAAGCGATAGCGATTGCAGCCGAAGCCGCGGCCCGAATTCCCCTCATGGCCCGTCTCTCCGTGGTCTTGCGATTCCTCGCGTGCCCCCGACCGCAGGCCGTGAACATACCTGAAGTTGCGATCGTTCTCAATTCATGGAGGTGGAGCGCGACTCCGTCGCCGCTCAGAAATACGGCGGCTTGTCGTAGCCTTTGGGCGAGCGCGTGAAGATTTCCACGCCGTCCGCCGTCACGCCCACGCTGTGCTCGAACTGCGCCGACAGTGAGCGATCACGCGTCACCGCCGTCCAGCCATCGTTCAAAATCTTCACGCCATAGCCGCCGAGATTGATCATCGGCTCGACGGTGAAGAACATCCCCGGCTTGAGCGCCAGCCCGTACCCGGCGCGGCCGTAATGCACGATGTTGGGCAGCGAATGGAACACGCGCCCCACGCCGTGGCCGCAAAAATCGCGCACCACCGAGCAGCGCTCCTCGCCTTCCGCATGCGCCTGGATGACGGCGCCGATATCGCCGGTCGTGGCGCCCGGCTTCACTGCCGCAATTCCCCGCATCATGCATTCGTAGGTCACATCGACGAGGCGGCGCGATTTCAGCTTCACGTCGCCGACGAGGTACATGCGGCTGGTGTCGCCGTGCCAGCCGTCCACGATCACCGTGACGTCGATGTTGACGATGTCGCCGTCGCGCAAGGGCTTGTCGTTCGGAATGCCGTGACAGACGACGTGATTGATCGAGGTGCAGAGCGTGTGGCGGTAACCGCGATAGCCGAGACAGGCCGGCACGGCACCATGGGCCGTGATGTAATCGAAGGCGAGCTTGTCGAGGTGATCGGTGGTGACGCCGGGCTGGACCGCCGGAACCATCAGGTCGAGGACCTCGGCTGCGAGCCTTCCAGCCTTGCGCATGCCTTCGAAGCCGGCGGCGTCGTGCAGCGCAATCCCCAGCTGGGCACGGCGGGCGGTTTCGAAAATCTGCGGGTCCGGCATCTGCGATGTCATTCGAATCCAAGGTCTAACGCGGGCGGTCTCAAAGATGTCTTACACCGGATGGCTGCCATTTTCACCCTCGAAGGCCGGAGCTAGGTTGGGCCGCATGAGCGACGACGCGCCCACAGCCGCCATGCTGGTGATCGGAGACGAGATCCTCTCCGGCCGCACGCAGGACACCAACACCAATTACGTGGCCCGGTTTCTGGCGGCGCTCGGCATCGACCTCAAGGAAGCCCGCGTGGTGCCGGATGTGGAGGCGGAGATCGTCGCCGCGCTCAACGCGCTCAGGCCGCGCTATTCGTATGTTTTCACAACCGGCGGGATCGGCCCGACCCATGACGACATCACCGCCGATGCGGTCGCCAGGGCCTTCGACGTCTCGATCGGCTATCACCCGGAAGCCTTCGCGGCACTCGAAGCCCGCTTTCCGCCCGGCGAGTTCAACGAGGCGCGCCAGCGCATGGCCCGGATCCCGGCCGGCGCCACGTTGATCGGGAACAGCGTCTCGGTGGCGCCCGGATTCCAGATCGAGAATGTCTTCGTCATGGCCGGCGTGCCGGTGGTGATGCGGGCCATGCTCGAGGACCTCGCTCCCCGGTTGAAGCGGGGCACGCTTGTCCGGACCTGCACGATCATGGCGAAAGCTCCGGAGGGACGCATCGCCGCCGATCTGGCGCGCGTCCAATCCCAACATAAGGCAATCGCGATAGGGAGTTACCCGTATTACCGCGAGGACGGGGCCGGCGTATATGTCGTCGTGCGAGGCCGTGATCCGGCGGAAGTCGAGGTTGCAGGTTCCCTCATCGAGCAAAGCCTTCGGGCGCTGGGAATCGAGCCAATGCGCGAGAAAGATTAATCAAATCCTGCGCCTAAATACTTGATGCGGCTGAAAAAGTGACGTGACTCGGTAAGCAGCCTAAGGTAACTTCCTACGCGAGCGTGAGCCGCGTTGGCGCGCTTGCCGGGATAGAAGGGGGAAATTGGTTTCCCGGTTAAGTCGGGAATGAGCAGGGAGCCACAAAGGTTCCTGGATCGAAATAGAGCCGAAAGGCCAACAGCGCGGAGTTTGGGTAATGACGATGAAGCGGATTGTCGGGGCGGCCATCGGGGGAGTTTTGGTCGCACTTGCGGGTGTCGCCGTCGCCTCCAATTTCACATCGAGCAAGCAGAGCGATTTCTTCGCGCCCGGCAAGCACCAGTTCTATGTCTGGTGTGCAGGCGCGACCGATTACGTTGCGACGGCTTCCGGCCGCAATGCCGAAGACGCGCAGATGAAGCTTTATGATGCCAACAAGGCGCATGGCAGAATGACCTGCTGGCCTGTCTGGCAGGGCCGGGTTTCTGCCTAAGGCGCAGACCCGTTGGGCGAAACGGCGGCCGAAAGGCCGCCGTTTTCATTTCTGCAGTTTGAGATCTTTCGCTTCCGCATCGAGTGCGGCGATGGCTGGCGCGTTCTTCGCGAGTGCCTTGTGCGCGGCCGCAAATGCCATGCGCGCATTGTCGGAATCGCCGAGCACAACATAGGATCGGATAAGGCGCTGCCATCCATCCGGATCGTTCGGCGCCGCCTTCAGGCGCTGGTCCAGAGCAACCACCATCGCGCCGATGCCGCGCCGGTAGGCAGCCTCCGCGTCGCGCTCATCCCCCAGATTGGCATAGCCGCGAGCAAGCAACAGCCAGCCGCGCGGATCCCGGGGTTCGCGGACCATATGGTGCGCCAGTGTCGCGACGAGGCCGGCGTAATCCTGCTGCGAGGGCTCGGAAAAGGACCGTGCTGCGAGATAGGGGTGACCCACCATCAGATAGGCCCCGCCGCCGAGGGCACCAACCAGCGCAACGACAGAGCCGGCCAGCAGGAGGCGCCCGCGGCCTGTCTTGTGACGAAGAAGCGGCCAGCAGGCGAACAGCGCCGCCACGAGAACGAGAAGGACAAGCAGGGCGGCCGCGATCACCATCGCGCCCGACTAGCACGCCGCTGCCACTACAAAAAGAAGGACTGCGACGCTGATTACGCCGCAGCCTGAGCTTCCCGTCGAAATTCGATTGCTACTGGGCCGCCGCTCCCTTCGCGAGATGGCCCTCCGGCGGACTCTTGCGCGCGTATTTCAGGAATGCCCCGGGGACGACATGCGTGGTGTGCAGAGAAATCGCCGTACCGGTGCCAGGGCAATGACTGGGCGAGCGCGGGCAATAGATGTAGCTCGCAGCACTTGTGCTGAAAGCCACCAGGCCATGGTTGTTGATTCCCCAGGCCTGCTGGAACGAGGAGCCGTCATCCGCTGTCAGATCAGTGAAGGTGCCCGTTGTCGTGTCCAGCACAAAGGCGTGCGGGTTTCCGTTGGAGTCGTTCCACTGCCCGGTCGCGACCCCGCCGTTGTTGATGCCCTCGAGCACTGTCAACTGGGCATCGGCGTTCGGATAGTCGATCACATTCGCCACACCGTTCTGCAGCGTGAAGCCATGTTCGCCGCCGCCGCTGTCGATGAAGTAGCCGGCAACGACACCGGCGCGATTGGTACCGCGCGGACTGTTCTGGAGATTGGCGAGCGGAAAATCGAACTTCGCCTTGAAATGGCCCTTGCGGCCCTCGAAACCGGTCCGCTTGCCGTTGCCATTGAAGTAGTCGCCGAACGAGATTTCGGACTTGGTGATACCCTGCACGACGCCGTCGAGCGTTGTGCCCTTGTGCGTGAAGGTCGAGACGGTTCCGTCGGGTGCGCGGAAAAACTCCTGACCGAAGACGAAACCGGGCGTCGCCGCGAAGCCATCGACGCTTCCATCATCGCCAATCCCGCGGATCTCCGTGCCGGTGGAAGACCCGCCGAAATCGAATGTCGTGTAGTTCCCGTCGAGTGTGCCGAAGAAGCCATGTTCGACATTACTGGAGTCGAAATAGCTGCCGGCGATGATGTTGCTGTCATTGATGCCGAGCAGGCGCGTGGCTACCGCTCCGGACGGCGCAATGACTGGAATGAGTGTCGCCGCGTGACAGGAAAGTGAAATCGACATCGCCGCTCCGGCGATTGCCAGCAAGTGTACTTTGCGCACGGGTCGTCCTCCTCTAGCGCCGCAAAGATAGCAGCCGTCCGTGACACGAGCCACGGCAGAGAGTTTCCGATGCCAGAATGGATTTCGCCTCGTTGTCTGTGGAGCCGCCTGGCCTGGTCACGCGTTGCGGCCCGAAAATTTCATCAGGATGATGCTCTCACTCCACACGCACGAACCGATCGGGGTTTTTTCCGGTCTCCATCGCCAGACCGGGTTGCGAAATTCGGCCCCTTGTCCGAAGTTGACCGCGTTGGCGGCAACATTTGATGAGTGCTGAGTGTCGACTATTCCCTTTGCTGGCAATCCGCTGGACCGTGCGAGTGAGAAGCGCACGGATGCCGATTGGCTCGCCGCGCGCCGGCACGACCCGGATTCGCTGGTGTGGCCGCTGTGGAAGCTGCAGCCGTTTCTGCTGGGACCGGAGCGCAGCAAGCCGCCGCTGGAAGCCGGGTATCTCCGACCCGGCCTGGCGGAGGAGATCGCTGGACCGGATGCGATTTCCATTTTCCTCGGCCTTGACGGCGGGCGGGCGCATTTCGCCCTCGACATTTCCGCTGCAAGCGATCCTGCGAATGAAGGGCCGCTGGCAGGCCTTGGACATTTCCGGGACGCGCGTACCGCGGCGCAGATGTTGCCACTGAACGATGCCGCGATTCTGGGACAGGCCAAGGCCCTGATCGACTGGCATCAACGGCACGGCTTCTGCCCCAATTGCGGCGCGCGCACCGCGCTGGCCGATGCCGGCTACCGCCGCCATTGCGACGCCTGCGGCGCCGACCATTTCCCGCGCACCGATCCCGTCGTCATCATGCTGGCGATTCACGGCGATGCCTGCCTCGTCGGACGCGCCGCGCGGTTTCCCAAAGGGATGTTCTCCGCGCTCGCCGGTTTCATCGAGCCCGGAGAAACCATCGAGGAAGCCGTCGCACGCGAGCTTTACGAGGAAGCCGGTGTGCGCGTGCGCGACGTCAGCTACTTCGCGACGCAGCCCTGGCCGTTTCCGTCATCGCTGATGATCGGCTGCTTTGCGCAAGCGGACGGCCGCGAGATTTCGCTGAACGATCACGAATTGGCGGAAGCGTTCTGGCTGCCGAAATCGAAATTGCGCGCGCTCTTGGGCGGCGAACAGGTGGATGGATTGTGGGTGCCGCCGCCCGTCGCCATCGCGCACCATCTGCTGAGGCGCTTTGCAGAGATGGACTAGATTGCCGGCATCTGCTTGCGGAAGGGATGCGCCGGATAGACGCCCAAGATCGAAAGCCGGTCGGTGAAGAACTTCAGCTCTTCCAGCGCGAGCTGAACCAGCCGTTCCTCGGGATGGCCTTCGATATCGGCATAGAACTGCGTTGCGTTGAACGAGCCGCCGAGCTGATAGCTCTCGAGCTTCGTCATGTTGACGCCGTTGGTCGCAAAGCCGCCCAGCGCCTTGTAGAGCGCAGCCGGCACGTTGCGGACACGGAAGATGAAGGTGGTGACGACCGGTCCTGCATCGGCCGGCGCGTCGTCGGACTCGGCGGCCATGATCAGGAAGCGCGTCATGTTGTGCGCCTCGTCCTCGACATCGGCTTTCAGGATTTCGAGCCCGTAGATTTCGCCCGCCAGCGACGAGGCGATGGCGCACGCGCTCGGATCCTTCAGTTCCGCGACATGGCGGGCCGAGCCGGCCGTATCGTGCCAGTTCTGCGCATGCAACCGCATGTCGCGGATGATCTTGCGGCATTGGCCGAGCGCCGGGCCCTGGCTGTACACCGTCTTCAATCCCGCCAGGCTCGCGCCCTTCACGCCGAGCAACTGATGCCGCACGCGATGGAAATGCTCGCCCACGATATAGAGGCCAGCCTCCGGCAGAAGATGGTGGATGTCGGCAATGCGGCCGTGCAGCGAATTCTCGACCGGGATAATGCAGAGATCGACCTCGCGCTCGCGCACGGCATTCACCGCATCCTCGAACGTGGGATACGGCACCGCCATCACATGGGCGAGCGATTCGCGCGCCGCCAGATTGGCGTAGGCCCCCGGCTCACCCTGGAATGCCACGCGTTTGGCATCAGCAAGCAACTTTCCCATCAACGATATCCCTTTGCGATCAGCGCGCGCGCCTTCTCCAGATCGGCCGGCGTGTCGACGCTGAGCGGCACTTCGGAAACGCGCGCCACAGCAATGCTCATGCCGGCTTCCAGCGCACGCAACTGCTCCAGCTTCTCGCGTTTCTCCAGCGGCGACGGCTCCAAGGTCACGAAACGCGACAGCGCCGCGCGCTTGAACGCATAGATTCCGATGTGGTGATAGAGGGGACCATCGCCCGCCGGCGCGCGCGCACGCGTGAAGTAGAGCGCACGGCCGCGCACGCCAGTTGTGTCCCACGAAACCACCGGTTTCACCACGCTGGGGTTGTCATAGTCGTCTTCGTCATCGATCTCGGCCGCCAGGGTGGCGATGTCGGCGCCGGTTGGCGCAAGCACCTCCACGACCGCGCGGATGGATTTTGGATCCAGCGCCGGAAGATCGCCCTGGAGATTGACCACCACATCGTGCGTGCCGCGGCGGTCGAGAATCTCCACCGCCGCATGCACACGATCGGACCCCGACGGGTGGTCTGGGGACGTCAGCACGGCCCGGCCGCCGGCACCCTCGATCGCGGCCGCAATCTCGCGCTCGGCGGCGGCCACGATCACCGGGCCCACATCCGCCGCCATCGCCTGGCGCCAGACGCGCACGATCATCGGCTCGCCGCCGATATCGGCGAGCGGCTTGCCCGGCAGTCTTGTGGACGCCATGCGCGCCGGAATGACCACGATCGGATTCACCACCGAATCCCTTGATTTGTTGCGACGCTTCGCCGCAATGACGCCTATCCGCCGCCTAGTAATGTCCCCCCGTTTCTCGGGGGAGCACCGGCCGCGATTCTTTCGGCCGACCGCCCGCACCTTCGGGAATCCGATGCCATGCCGAGCAGCAACACGGGAGCCTGACCTTATGGATTCCTTCGAGTGGAACAAGATCGCAGGCGGAGTGCTGGGGACATTGCTGTTCGTGGTGGCGGTGCGGATCGCGGCGGGCTTCATCTTCGAAGTCGAGCCGCCGGCGAAGCCGGGCTATGTCGTGCAGGGCGTGGCGGAAACCGCCGGACCGGCGCAGACGGCCGCTGTTGAAGAAACGCTGCCGGATTGGGGCACGGTACTTCCCAAGGCTGACGTCGCAGCCGGCAAGGCCACCTCGACCAAATGCGAGCAGTGCCACGATCTCTCGAAAGGCGGCCCGAACAAAATCGGTCCCAATCTGTGGGGCGTGGTCGGGCGTCCGCGCGCATCGCATCCAGGCTTCGATTATTCGAGCGCCATGAAATCCAAGGGCGGCAGTTGGAGCTACGACGAACTGTTCAAGTTCCTGAAGTCGCCGGGCGCCTACATCGTCGGCACCAAGATGAGCTTTGCCGGTTTGCACAGCGCCGAAGACCGCATCAACCTGATCGCCTATCTGCGCACTGACATGGACTCACCGGCGCCAATTCCTCCGCCCGAGCCAGCAAAGGCCGCGCCGGCTGCGGCGCCTGCGAGTGCGCCGGCGACTGGAACCAGTGCTCCGGCGACGACGCCAGGACCGAACGGCGCCGCGGCCCCGGGCAAGCCGGCACCGGCGGGCAATGCGCCGTCCGCTGGTGCAAAGCCGAATGCGCCGACGCCAAACCAACCGGCACCGGCTCCGACACCGAAGAAGCCGTAAGGCCTTGCGGCCGGTTATCGGACCGGCGAGCCTGACCCTATGAGTGCGCCGACGCTTCTGCTTGTGGTGCCGCAGACATGGGCACCGCTGTGGCTGCCGCATCTCGCGCAGATCGCGCCCGAACTCACCTTGCGCGTCGTGGACCGGGATGCCTATGCGCCCGAATCCATCGATTACGTGATGAGCTTCCGGCCGAAGCCGGGATATCTGAAGACGCTGCCGAACCTGAAGGCCGTGTTCTCCATCGGCGCCGGTGTCGACGGCTTCCTCGCCGATCCCGAGTATCCCAAGCACGTGCCCCTCGTGCGCTTCGTCGAGAAGGGATTGGCGGAAGAGATGGCGCAGTTCTGCGTCATGCATGTGCTGATCCATTACCGCATGCAGCGCGACTTCGATCGTGCACAGCGTGACGGAAAGTGGCGGCAGGCGCTTCTGCCGAAGCGTCCGCATGAAACGCGCGTCGGCATTCTGGGGATTGGCGAAATCGGAACGGTGGTGGCGGAACGGTTGCTTCCGTTCGGCTTCACTTTGGTCGGTTGGAGCCGCACGCGGAAACACGTCGAAGGTGTCGAGAGCTTCGCCGGCGACAACGAACTGCCCGCGTTCCTGTCACGGACCGACATTCTCATCTGCCTGTTGCCGCTCACGAAAGAGACGCGCGGCATCCTGAATGCGAAGCTGTTCGCCCAACTGCCCAAGGATGCCTTCGTCATCAACGTGGCGCGCGGCGGACATCTGGTGGATGCGGACCTCATTGCGGCGCTCGACTCAGGCCACCTGTCTGGCGCGGTGCTGGACGTGTTCCACCAGGAGCCATTGCCGGAAGGCAATCCGTTCTGGACGCATCCGAAGGTCACGGTCACGCCGCACATCGCGGCCATCACCGAGCCGCGCGTGGCGGCACAACATGTGGTGGACAACATCCGCCGCATGGAGCGCGGCGAGACGCTTCAGAATGTCGTCGACCTGAACCGCGGCTACTAGTTCGCCGTCGCCGAGACGACATGGCGCCGGGGAATCGCGAACGTCGCAACGAGCGCCACGACGATGGTCGCCAGCCGCGCGAGATTTCCCATCTGGCCGCCGACCGCGTTGTCGCCAAGCGTGTAGACCGACCACAGGAGATTGAGTCCCGCGTGGATCACGAATCCCGGCCAGATCGAATTCCAGCGCTCCACCAGCCAGCAGAACAGCACGCCGCCTGCGAACGTAATTCCGCTGTTCATCAGGGACTCGGCAAGCGTGTCGCCCTGATCGAAATGGACAGCACCAAACAGCAGGGACGCCAGCAGCGCGGCGATCCAGAACGGCAGTCCGGCCCAGCGCCTAAGCTGCCGGAACAGGAAGCCGCGGAAGAGAACCTCCTCCACGAACGGCCCGACGACACCGAAAATCAGGAGCGAGTCGGCCGGCTGCGGAGTCCATTTCGCGCCGGCATAGAGCAGCACTGCGAACGCCGCCGCGATGGCGGCGAAACACGACAGGCACCCGGCGACGGAAAGATGCGCAAGGCCGAGTTCGTCAGCCGCACGGCCAAGGCCCGCGCGCCACATCGCCATGACCGCAACGAACGCCAGCACGAATTCGCAGGCGATGTACAATTTGTAGAAGCCGTAGGGGCCGAGAGCACTCTTGGCCCAGCCGTGAAGACCGATGGCGTTGAGCGCGGGTTCAATTCCGAAGGTCAGCGCAACAGCGACCGCGACAATCAGCACCGCGCGAAGCGTTATCGCCCGAGGCGATTTCGAAGCGCCCATGTGCACCATCCCCGACATTCTGCCGAAGACTTAGCGTGCCAGGTCCGCCACGCAAATCGAACGCGTGGTGTGTTGGCTATGCTTTCGCGGGATGATGCAGAACTAGCGCGTCGGAACCGGCTTTTCGCCCCGATAATCGTAGAAGCCGCGGCCGGTCTTCTGTCCGAGCCATCCCGCTTCCACATACTTCACCAGCAACGGACAGGGCCGGTACTTGGAATCGGCAAGGCCTTCGTACAGCACCTGCATCACGGACAGGCAGGTATCGAGCCCGATGAAGTCCGCCAGCTGCAGCGGTCCCATCGGATGGTTGGCGCCGAGCCGCATCGCCGTGTCGATCGCTTCCACCGTGCCGACGCCTTCGTATAGCGTGTAGACCGCCTCGTTGATCATCGGCAGCAGGATGCGGTTGACGATGAAGGCCGGGAAATCTTCCGAGTAGGCCGCCGTCTTGCCGACGCGCTTCACCACATCGAGCGCGGCCTGGAACGTCGGATCGTCCGTCGCAATGCCGCGGATGACTTCCACAAGCTGCATCAGCGGCACCGGATTCATGAAATGGATGCCGATGAAATGCTCGGGCCGGTCGGTCGCGGCGGCCAGGCGCGTAATCGAGATCGAAGACGTGTTGCTCGCGATCATGGTGTGCGAATCGAGTCGCGGGCACAGGTCCTGAAAGATCTTGCGCTTGACGCTTTCGTCTTCCGTTGCCGCCTCGATCACAAGGTCGCGGCCGCGCATGTCGTCCACGTTGCGCGACAGATGAATGTGTTCGAGCGCCGGTGCGATCTGGTCTTCCTTGATCATGCCGCGCCCGGCCTGGCGGTGCATGTTGCGCTCGATGGTGGCGCGGGCGCGATCCAGCGCCTCCGGGTTGATGTCTTCCAGCATCACATCGTAGCCGGAGAGCGAGAGGACATGGGCGATGCCCGTTCCCATCTGGCCTGCTCCGATAACACCAATGCGCTCAATACTCATGGCTTACACGTGCCTCTGTTCTGGGGTTCAATAGCCGAGCTTCGTGAGCTCGGCTTCCATTTCGGGGATTGCCTTGAAGAGATCGGCGACCAATCCGTAATCGGCGATCTGGAAGATCGGCGCTTCTTCATCCTTGTTGATGGCGGCGATGACTTTGGAATCCTTCATGCCGGCCAGATGCTGGATGGCACCCGAGATGCCGACAGCGATGTAGAGATCGGGCGCCACCACCTTGCCGGTCTGGCCGACCTGGTAATCGTTCGGCACGAAGCCGGCATCGACCGCCGCGCGGGATGCACCCACTGCTGCGTGCAGCTTGTCGGCCAGTGCCTCCAGCAGCTTGAAGTTCTCGCCGGACTGCATGCCGCGCCCGCCGGAGATGATGATCTTCGCCGATGTCAGCTCCGGCCGTTCCGACTTCGACAATTCTTCGCCGACGAATTTGGAGAGGCCGGGATCGGCGGCCGGCGCAATCTTCTCGATGGCAGCACTTCCGTTTGCCTCGCCCGCCTTGAAAGCGGTGGTGCGGACGGAGATGACCTTCTTGCCCGCCGGCGCCTGCACGGTGGCGATGGCATTGCCGGCATAGATGGGACGCTCGAACGTGTCGGGCGACACCACCTTGATGATTTCTGAGACCTGCGGAACGTCCAGCTTGGCGGCGACGCGCGGCAGGTAGTTCTTCCCGTTGGTCGTAGCGGGCGCGAGGATCGCGTCGTAGTTGCCGGCGACCGACAGGATCAGCGCTTCCATCGGCTCGGCCAGCATCTTGGCGTAGAGGGCCGCATCCGCCACCAGCACCTTCTCGACACCGGAAAGCTTGGCGGCGGCTTCCGCCACCGCGCCGCAATTCGATCCCGCGACCAGAACATGCACCGGCGCACTCACCTGGGCTGCGGCGGTGACGGTCTTGGCCGTCGAATCCTTCAGCGACGCATTGTCGTGTTCGGCGATCACCAGAGATGCCATCAGATCGCCCCGATCTCTTTCAGCTTGTCGACGAGCTCGGCGGCGGTCTTCACCT
>DATIYG010000147.1:0-17421 GCA_035517755.1 Rhizomicrobium sp.
GTTCAAGTCGTCGCGGGCGCGCGAAATGAAACCGCGCACATCGGGCGTGGCGCTGTCGGCGGCACCAGTGGAACGAATGAGAAAGATGTCGCGCCCCGCCTGCAGATCGACCTCGCCGAGCGGCGAGATGAGCGAGCCGGAATTCACGATTTTGGGCGCCATCATGAGGATGGAGCCGCCTTCATCCGTCTGGATCTGCGCGCCGGCATTGACCGTTACGGTGCCCTCGGGCGTCTGCTCGATATTGCCACTCAGATCGTCCTGGGCGGAAAACGTGAAGGCCGTGCTCGCGTCCAGTGTGGAGGCCTGATCGGAAAAACCGAGAAAGCCAAAGGTGAGGAATTCGAGATTGCGGTCTTTGATGCTAAGTCGCTGGTTGAGATCGGTATTGAACGCGCGTCCGACTTCGAGACTGGTCGCGATGAGCGAGTCGACATTTACCTGCGACGTCCCACCAAAGATGATGCCGTTCTGGTTCAGGATGAGGACCGTGCCCGGCGCCGTAATGGTTCCGAGGATCTGACTCGGAGCGGGCGTGGCGCCGGTGCGCAAGCCGGTCGTGGGATCAAGCTGGCCGACCACGCGGTTGAGGGCGACCCAGCTTGTCTGGGCCTGTCCGTCTTGTGACTGGTCGAACACCAGCGTCGTGTTCTTGCCGACATTGAACGTCTGCCACGACAGGATCGCGCGTGACTGCGTTTGGTGCACCGTGACGGTGACGCCCTTGTCGGTCGCCGTCTGCGTGGGTGCGCTGGCTCCATCCCAGGTATTGATGCCGACGGTGTCGTTGGCGGCCGAAACCGGATTTGGCACGGGATCGAGTCCGCCGAGCTGCAGACCATCCGGAACATCGGGTTCGAGAGCGGCGGCCGCGGCGCGCGCGGCGTCCTGCGCCTGTTGCGCCATGTCCTGAGCCGAGGTGACGCGCGATTGGTATTGCAGTGCGCGCACGCTGGCTGACGCCATCCCAGCCGTATTGGGCGCCCCGCCATTCATGCTGAGGCCGCCGTTCTGGCCCGGCACCGGTTGCTTCGCCGCGACCGCCTGGTTGGCGATGCTGGTCACGCCACGCAAGATGGCAAGCTGGGAGCCCGGGTTGCCGCCGGCTTGCGCCTGCGCCACGCCCAGCGCCGTCACCATGGCAATGAGGCTCGTTCCGCGAAGCAGATATCGCCGGAGTTGCGCTGTGGAAGCACATGTGTGTCGTGCGCCCATGGTCGTCTCCTATTTTGCGCCGTCTGTGGATTTTGCCGCAGGCGTGGCCGGCGGCGTGGTCTGCTGTTGCGGTTGTTGCGGCGCCGGCTTCGGCATCTTCACCGTGCGCGGATCGAACTTGCCGTCGTAGATCCTGTCGCCGAAGTCCTGCGACATGTTTTCCAGTTTCACGCGCGCGGACTGTACGAAGGGCTCGTTCAAGCCGATGACGTCGTTCAAATCGACCCGCTCGAATGTGTCGAGAATCTGGTTCGCGACCGTTATCAATTGTGCGTTCTTCTGCTGGCAGGCCTCGAGCAGCGCGGCCTCGCCGACGACGGCCCCTTGCAGTTTGTCGTGATCGGCCTGCGCGGACTTCGCCGCGTCGGTTGCCTGTGCTAGCTGGTCCTTGTACCTGCCGACCTCCTGCTGCAGCACTTGCGCTTCGTTGCCGCCATGCTTTGCGTGCGCGACTTCTTCCTGCAGCTCCGCAACTTGTTTCTTCAATGCGTCGCGTTCCTGCTCGGCGGCGGCCTTTTGCGCCTGCAGGGTGGCCTGCGCATCCTGTGCCTCGCGCAGTTGCAGCGTTGTCTGGCGAAGCTGATCGCGCAGACGATCTTCGATCGACTGGGCCGATGCGGCTTGCGAGGTGCCGATCAGGAGCGCGACTGCGAGCACAACCTTTCTCATCGTCAGAACCCCGCGTTCAGATCGAGCTGGAGGACATCGATCGAGAGTGGCGCGCCGTAGACTTCGTCGGCGCTGAACCAGCGTGCCTGCAGCCAGGTGTTCTGGAACACGCCAAGCGACGCGGTGACGATGTAGCCCTTGGCGTTGGTTCCGCCGAGATGGAAATCGCTGTCAGTGAAGCTATCCGGAACGGCGTCAGGCTCCAGATATTTGTAACCAACCGAGACGTTCCAGGCCCACTGTTTCGTCGGGACCGGATCGCCCACCAACATGCGCGCGTAGTAACCGTTGGGACCGCTTTGGATATGAGCCTTCGTTTGTCCCGAAGCCGGCTTGTCGCAAGGGTCGACGTTGCCGCCCTTGCCGAGGGCTATGTTGGTGACCGGGAGGCCGAGCGCGCCGTAGCGGCACGCGTCGTTGGGGTCGTATGCGAGATTGCGAACGAAATCGAGGCCGAAGGTGATGTAGTCCGAGTCGCCAATTTTGTACGAGATTTCCTCCGTCGCATTGATCAGTCTGTAATTGAACGCCAGTCCCGCGAATTGCGGCTCTGGCGTCTGCGCAAAGCCGGGATCGGACGGATCGGGTACGATCTGCCGGATAAAGAAGAGCGTATTGCCTTTTTGCATGAAGGCAGGCCGCGTCGGGTCGGTCGAACACTGCTTCTCGCCCAAGTACAGGAAGCATGGATCCGAGAGTTGGCCCTGGATGTCGTGGAAATCGTAGACCGAAGCCGCGGCGCGCCACTTGAAGTCGCCCTGGTTCCACTGAAGTCCTATTTGCGAGCCAAGCAGCCATTTCTGATGCTCGGTCGATTTGGGGCAGGGCAGGTTGCCGCAAAACGTCGGGAAGTTCGCGCCAATATATTCCAGCGGGAAGAAGCCGGCGTTTCCAAAAAGGCTGAAGCCTTGAGCGGTGGGATTGGGACTTGTGCGGACGCCGACGGCCATGCCGTCGAAGTTGAGATCATCGTCGTAGACCAGGTCCGAATGGAAGAAGGGATTCGGCATGCGACCGACAGTCAGCGCAATGTCGTCCGTCGGTTCGAGTCGCACGAACGCCTGGTCGAGCCAGATGTCCTTCTTGCCAAACCCGCCGCCCAGAAGCTGCGTCGTCGAAACCGGACCGTTGTCGCCGCCCGATGCGAGGCGGACGCCGGCGAGAACGCCATCGGTGATGACGGCGTCGATGCCGAGCCGTGCCCGGATGCTCATGCGATTGAAGCGGTCCTGCTGCGAATCGAGGAACGGGATGCCGTCCGGGTTGGTGTTGGGGTTGATGTCGGTCGGGCCGCTCGAATTGAACGTAGCGTAGTCGATGAATTGATTGGTGTTGCTCTTGGAGTAGAGATCGGCCTCGTCGCGGAAACGGAAATCGCCATGGACCTTCACCCGCTTGGTCCATTCGGGAACTTCCTCGGGCTTCGCCCAGTTTTCCGTCTCCATCTTCTGCATGATTTCCTGCTTCACCTCATCGCGGATCTGGTCCTTCACGATCTGCGGCACATAGGGCACCCGGACGACGCCAGGTGCAGGTGGTGGCAGCGGGTTCGTGCCGGGAGATCCGGGCGATGGCGCGGCGGACGCGGTTTGCTGCGAGCGGGCTTGCGCGGCTTCTTCCTCCGCTTCCTTCAGCAGCGCTTCGGCGGCTTGCTGGGAAATGACGTGTTGCTTCACCAGCAGCCGAATGAGGTTGATCGTGGCGTTGGGAGAAGGCGCGGCGACCGGTTGGGCGATCGCCGATGCGCCAGCCCACAGATAAACACCAATCGCTCCCGCGGTGGCCGCCTTCAACGCAAGGCGATTGCATCTCGTCGACATTCCAGTCCCCTTCACCACCACGTTTGCCATCGTTCAGCCAGGCCGCCTGCTGCGGATGGCAAGTTTGAATTGCAAGGCTCCCGGCGGTTCTTCTTCGAGCGGCGGGAGATTCTCGGCGAGACTCACCAGATCACTGTCGATCTTGGGATCGCCCGACGATTGAATGAGCTTCACGTGCAGGCGCCGGTTTTCGTCGACCCACGCCATCACCTGCGCACTGAATGCGAGATGATTGACGCGGTCGTCCTGCTCGATCGCGCTTTGAATGACGGATGTCAGATAGCGGCCGTAACTTTCGTTTCCGAATCCGGTGCCGCCCGCCACATCTCCACCGCCTGAACCGGCGCCAAGGCCGAATGCGTCGGTTCCCGCCTGTGCCGGGCCGTTGATGGTCAGCGGTCTCGGCGCGTCCGTCTCCTTGGGCGTCTCTGGCTTCGGAACGTCCTGGAGTTTCTTCTCCGGCTCCGGCGGCTTCTCCTGCTTTGGTGGCGGAGGCGGCGGCGGCGGCAGAACCGCCGTAATGGTGGGAAGAGGCGGCGCTTCGCGGCGAAGACCGGCGTGATCGTTCACCAGATACCAGATTCCGGCCGCGACGAGTCCGAGGGTGACGATGGGCACCGCCATGCGCACGATGCGCTTGGCGCCGCCTTCGTCGTCGAATTCGTCCCTTCGCGCCATCGCCTATTGCCCCGGTTGCGACTTTCCGGTGACGAGTCCGACTTTGCTCAGCTCCAGCCGCCGGCAGAGATCAAGCACGTCCATTACTTTCTGGTACTGCACCGCCGCGTCACCCTTCAGCACGATGGGCGTGTCCGGATCCAGCGCCTTTTGCGTGCGCAGCCGGCTTTCAAGATCGGACATCGTCACCGGGTAGGCGTTGAGATAGATGTTCCCGTTGTTCGCGATGGAGATGACCTGCGTTTTGGGCTTGGCAAGGCTCACGGTCGTGCTCGCCTTCGGCAAATCGACCTTGATGCCCTGCACAGAAGCAGTCGTCATGATGATGAAGATGACGAGCAGCACATATGCCAGGTCGAGCATCGGCGTGATGTTGATGTCGTCGTAGACCTTGTCTTCGTCCTGGGCTTTCATCCGCCCCTCCTATTCCGCCGCCCGTGAGTAGCCGCGATCGCGATAGATTTCCGAAATGCGCGTGACGAATTCGTCCACGAACACTTGCATGTTCGCGGTCACGTTCTTGCTGCGGGTGAGAAGGTAGTTGTAACCGAACAGCGCCGGGATCGCGACGCCGAGGCCTGCGACCGTCGCAAGGAGCGCGGCTGAGATACCCGGCGCAATGGCGTTGATGTTGACGTCGCCTGATGCCGCGATCGCGGCGAATGTGATCATAACGCCGACCACGGTGCCGAGAAGACCCAGGAACGGGCCGCCGGAAATCGAGATCGTCAGCAGCACCATGCTGCGCGCAAGCCGCTGGTTCTCGCGCACCAGCGTTGCGTCCATCAGCGCACGGATGACTTCGATCGCCTCTGCGTTCAGGACGACGGTGTTGCTCTTGCCGGCACGGCGGAGAATTTCGTCGGACCCCGATCGGAAGACTCGATAGATGGAGGAAGGTCCGAAGCGCCTTCGGGACCGCTCATTGCCTTGAAGGTCTGACTCGATGGCGAATGGATCGCCGCCATGTGACCGGTAGAAATCGACGAAGCGATCATTGGCCTTGTCGACGCCGCCGATGTAGCCCGCTTTGGTCCACATCACGAACCACGAGATGGCGGCCATCACACCAAGGAGTCCGATGACCACCCAGGCGTCGATTGTCACGTGCTGGATGATGATTCCGAAATATCCGAAGCCGAATCCGGCCTGTTTCTCGTCGACGCCGTAACTGACGAGTTTCCCGGCCGGACCTTGGGCCTCCACATCGGCGCGTATCAGAGCTGCGGATCGCGCGACGCGGGACAGCCGCACTTCATCCATTTCGCCGGCGAAGGGCGCTGCCGCGTTGGTGGCATCGGCGCCGAGCGTTGCGGTTGAGTTGAGGGCAGGCAGTGTTCCCGCGATCGTGCCGACGCTGACGCCGTTTACATGAAGTGTGATGGCCTTGCCGTCAGCCGTGACGGCAAGATGGTTCCATTGGCCTTTTGCGATCGGTTGCGTTCCCGCGATGCGAAGCGGGGCGGTGCCACCCGCCACTTCGACGAACGGCACCATCTGATCGAGTCCGATGATGATCGAACCCGCGCCGTCGTGGCGCGTGTAAATCGCGGCGCGGGCCTGCGGCGCGTCCGTTTTCACCCAGGCGCTGAAGGTGAACTGGTCGCCGGCTTTGACGGCAAGCGGCGGCGTCGCCGGAATGGTGATCCCGCCCGCGCCCATAAACCGCGCGCCCTTGCCGATGATCGAGCCTTCATCGATTCCCGCGGGTGCGGTCTGCGCATTGTTGCCGTACGCCGTCTTGTCCTTCGGCGGTGTGCCCGCACCGTCGTCGAAGTGATAGACGAGCGTGTAGTCTGGATCGAATGTGCCGGCTGTGTCAGCACCAGGCGTGGCTTTCTTGTTGCCGTAGTAAAGCCAGATGTCCTTCGTCCCTGCGGCCGGGAATTGGGGGATGTCGACCCAGATCGCCGCCAGACCAAGCAGCGGATCGAAACTCTCGATGTGGAAGGCGAGTGGCGTCTTGTCGTCGGCGGCGACGAAGCGGATATCCGTTCCCGCTTCCTGCGCATCGGAGAAGTGGAAATTGCCGCTGTGCAGCCGAACAAGCAGCGGCACACGGCCCGCGCCCTCCTGGATGTTGGCGCCCTTCGGGCTGGTGTCGATCGTGATCTGTTTTCTGTATGACCAATCCGACTGCCACCAGGCTTGAGCGGGGGTCGGGATTGCGGAGAAACCGAGCGTCGCGAGCAGCAGTGCGATCCCGAATGGAGCTCTTGCGCGCGATATCGCGTGCCGGAGGCGGAAGAAAAATCGCATCGTCAAAGCTCCGATTTCAAACTGAATTGGACATAGGGCTGCTTTCCTCGCGTGTTCGGCCCGGTGAGCAGCGGAAATGCGAAGTCAACATCGCCGGTCACGTGCGACAGCGCATGGAAGCGCGTGCCGATGCCGACGCTCTTCAGGCGAAACTGGCTCTGTTGGCCGGGGAGCGCATCGAGCACCCAGGTCTCCGCGTCGTCGGCGAACACGAACAGGCGCCAGTCGTCGAAATACGATTCCATCGCCGAGCCCAACAGCGGCGTAACGGAAGGCGTCCGCACCTCGATCGAGCCAAGAATGCCGTCATCGCCCAGGGCTTCAGACTGGAGGTAGCCGCGCACGGATGTCAGCCCGCCGACGGAGAACTGCTCGCTGGACACGAGCGGCTGATCGGCGAGTTGCGTGGAAAGCCTGCCCGCGACTTGAAATCCGCCCGGAATTTCCTGAAGCGCGTTGAAGTCAAGATTCAGATGCACGAAATCCGATCGTGCGGAAAACCGCTTGTTCTGGAACTCGGCCGTGCTGCTGCCGAGGCCCCGGACGCCGAGAGTCAAGGTCGCGCTGGCGGACGCCGAGGAGCCGCCATCCGCGAATTGCAGGGTGTAGTTCACGACCGCCGGCCAATACTCGACAATGGCCTGCGTACTCGTCTTTCCAAGCGACAGCGTTTCCAGGAAGTGCTTGAAGTCGATTCCGAACCCCAATGACTCCGCGAAATCTCCAAACTGCGGCAATTGCAGAAGGCCCCGCGTGCCGACGGCGTAGCCATCGCCCAACACATTGGTACCGCCAAGCGTCGCCACGGTGCTGTTCGACGTGTAGCCATAGAGCAGCACGCTCCAGGGCGTTCCCCAGATCGGTGCAAGGTAGGAACCGGAGAAGACCAGCGCCTCGTTCGTATTTTCCGGAGCCAGAAGTGCTGTCGCGGAGAAGCTGTGTCCGAGCTGCCAGAGGTCACTGTAAGTCACCGTGGCGGCGGTGCGCAGCGGCGTGGTGTTGGCACTGTGATCGTTGTTGATCTCGAAGCTGGCGTGGAGCGGCAGCGTGTCGCTGACCTTCAGATCGACGTCCACCGTGCCGGGAATCTTTCCGGGCTTGATGAGCGGCGTGACGCGGCGCTCCGGCAGGCGATTGACTTCCGCGACCTCCTTTTGCGCCTCGTTGAAGTTCGGAACCTGGCCTTCCTTGAGCGAAGGCACCTGCTCCTTGATGCGATCGAGCGAGAAGTAACGCGAATCGACAACGCGGAGCCGGCCAACCGGCGCTTCGACGACGTGGAGCCTGATCACGCCCGTCCGCGCGTCCTGCGCCGGAACTTCCACGACAACCGATTGATAGCCCTTGCCCTGATAGGCCTTCTGAAGGGCGTCGCGCGCGCTTGCCACGTCGTCGCGTGTGCGATCCGGTCCGGTAAAAGGATAGACCGCGCTTTCGATCGCTTCCTGATCGAGCAGCGTGTTGCCGTCGACATCGTAGGCCTGAATTTCAAAGGTCACTTTCGGGGGAGCGGCTCGTGACGCTGGTGACGGCTGAGGCGGCCCCGCTTCAGTCTTTGCCGGTGTGTTTGGCGTTGAAGATTGTGCACAGACGAGCGTCGGCAGGCACGGAAGTCCCATGCCAATCAAGAGCGCAAGAGCAACCCTCACGCGCCGGACAGATGCCGGTACATGCGCCATGATCCACCAACGCAAAACATCCCCCACGCTCGCTCGCCCCGCCAAGCGCCTTTGCCGTCACGCGTATCCAATTCGATTGTGCGCAGCAAGAAAACAAAGCGACTTCAACACGATGGAATTTTGTCGTGCGTCATCAATCCGTCATTGAAGTGTGCTATTCGCCAAATTTAGGGGAGGCGAATGCAGCATGCATTGCGCTGGCTTTGCGCTGCGTATTTTCTGGCCACCATCTAATCCACAGTGTTCTGCGCGCGATGCGCCAGTGCCATCGCTCCTTCACAAAACTATTGCCGGAACGACAACAGAGTCTGGTTTCTAGCCGGCGAATGTCCGTCTGCCTTCAGCACAGTCCGGAGCGGGTAGTACCACCGCAGTCGCTGAGATGGGGGAGGGGGTCGTTTTGCAAAACGCAAATCTCAAGGAGAGGCACTCAATGACTACGTTGAAACGCAGTCTGCTGGTCGGGGCATGCGCCATTGGCGCCATGACCGTTGTTGCCGGCACCGCAAACGCTGGAACCGTCAAGGTTTATGGCGGCGGCTCGTCACTGATCTCGGTCTACATGCAGCAGGCCTTCAACTGCTACGGCCAGATCAATCCGCTGATCATTCGCACACCGCTGCAGCTGGAGACGCTCAACAACTTCAATTACGTCGGAACGAAGGGCACGCCGCAGGATTGCTCGAGCCAGCATGTCCAGGGCACTGCCTCGCTGCATTATGACACGGCCGGGTCTGGCGTCGGTATCGCGGGCGTGTTCAGCCACGACCCAAGTTCTGATTTTCCCAACGGCTACGGTGACATCGATCCAAACACGCCGGGCGAGCAGGACATGCCGTCGATCAGCTTCGGCATGTCGGACGCAGGCTTGAGTTCGTCAGATGTCGGTGTCTGGAACCTTGGCAATGACAACAATGGTCCGACCAATGCCTGTAGCACGCCCGAGCAAGGCGTTTGCGTGGTCGCTCCGGGCGAGACGCCGAATCCGCCTACAACCTTCGCGAATCCGCTTCAGACCCGCGGCGCACTCGTACAGTTCCCGATCTCCGTCGATCCGGTCGCGTTCGTTTATTATCCGACCTACAAGAAGGTCGATGACGGTGCGGGTCACGTCACCAGCTATAACTTCAACATCAAGTTCGCCCATTCCGATGGCAGCGGCGGCCTTCGCCTCGATCGCAACGCCTATTGCGTGATCTTCAACGGATACCGCGAAGGCAACCCGATCACCAACTGGAACGATTCGCGCCTGAAGACTCTCAACGGCAACAAGTCGCTGGCCGATCCGTCCGATCCAGACAAGGCGTCGTTCAGCGTTCCGCTGCAGATCGCGGGTCGTTCCGACAGCTCCGGCACGACGTCAATCTTCACGCGCCATCTGGCGGCGGTTTGTGGTGTGAACGGAATCAACGACCCGAATAACGATTACACGACCGGTGCCACCACACTGCCGGTGGACCTGCGTGGCGGCACATTCGACGGGACGACGGCGACAAACGTTGTTCTGGGCAAGTTCACGCTCGCCAATGGCAGCGGCAATCTCGCCAAATACGTTGCCTTCACGGCAAACCCCAGCTCGGGCGGAACGCTCGTCCAGGGGAATATCGCCTACATCGGCGCTGACTTTGCGCTACCGGCTAGCATCGTGAACGGCAACGGCCTTGGCCTCAACTCGGCGGACCTGAAGAACTCGTCCGGCAAGTTCGAGGCCGCGACCGGGACCAACGCTGCGACCGCGTTTGGCTCGCTTGCGCCGCCGGAGAGCGACGCCCACGGTCACTATCAGGCTTTGGGAACCTGCCCGGGCAGCGGACGTTGCCGCGCTCATCCGTATGATTGGGTGGAAGGGTTGGCTCCGACATCGGTTCTTGCAGACCCGTCGAGTGCGAAGGCCTATCCGGTCGTTGGAACGACGAACGTCTTGCTCTACACCTGCTATGCCAACAGCAAGATCTCCGGCCTGATCAAGAAGTACTTCACGTGGTATGTGAAGAACACCACGGTCCAGGAGATTCCGGACGGCCTCCTGGTGAAGAATGGTCTCTCCTCCCTGCCCACACCGTGGCGCACGGCGATCACTGAGACGTTCCTTCACACCAACGTCAACACAGCTCCTCTCGGACTCGAAATCGAGGCGAGCGGCACCGGCGTCTGCACCGGCGTTACCGGCGGCTGATTATTCGCCAAAGAAGAAGGGCTCCGGCAGGGATGCCGGGGCCCTTTTGTTTTGCTTGGCAGCGAATCGGCCTGGCGACCCCGAGAGGATTCGAACCTCCGACCTACAGATTAGGAATCTGCCGCTCTATCCTGCTGAGCTACGGGGTCTTGGGCCGGAAAATGCCCCACAGCGGCCGAGGGAGCAAGCTTTCGCTCAGACTGTCGGCCTTGCGCGGTCGAGCCAGAGGTATCGCGAGCGGTTCACGTTGATGTCGTTGTCGACCCAGCCGCGAACCTGATTGGATACGAGCCCGCGCGACACGCCGAAATACACGGGCGCAAGGGGCACATCGTCGAGCAGCGCCTGTTCAGCACTTTGCAGCAAGCTTGCGCGCGTCTTGGGATCGCGCTCGTTGTCCGAGCTTGCGACGAGGGAGTCGAATCTGCGGCTTGAGTATTTGCCGACGTTCATGTCACCGGCCGAGCTCTCCCAGATGAAGAGGTAGTTCTTGGCATCCCGATAGTCGGCGTACCACCCCGCCCATGCGACGCTGAAATTCTGTCGCCGCAGCAGATTGTAGTGAACCTGGGTTTCCGACGGCAGGAGGAGCACCTGCGCGCCGACCTCCCTCCACATTTCCTGCATGGCCACGGCGACAAGGCGAGCGTCGGTCTGGTTTTGGAATGCATAATCGAACACAAGTGGATTGTTGGGACCAAACCCGGCCTGCTTGAGCAGATCCTTTGCTTTCGACAGCCGCGCGGCCATTGAGAGGTGTTCGAAGCCGACGGATGCTTTGCCGGGATAGTCCGGCATGTCCGGCGGTATATAGGCGTACGCTGGCCGTTCGCCTGCCCGCATGACTTTTCCGGCAATGATCTCACGATCGATCGCCAGCGAAAGTGCCTGGCGAACCCGCAAATCGTCGAACGGTTTTCGCGTGAGATTGAACTGCACGTATTGGGTGAGAATGAACGGCGCGATGCGCAGGACGCTCGGCAGATTTGCCTTGAGCCAATCGATTTCCTGCGATGGCACACTGTTTGTGATGTCGAATTCGCCCGCGCGAAAACGGTTCAGGGCGGCGGCATAATCCTGCGTCGGGTAGAAGATGACGCGCTCGAGGCGTATCTTGCCCGTCTCGTGGAAATACGGGTTCTTCGACAATATGATGTGGTCGTTCGGCACCCATTCCCGCAAGACGAACGGTCCGTTGGTGGCGATATGCGACGGCAGCACCCAGGAGTCGCCGTAGCGCTCGACAATATGCTTCGGTATCGGAAACGCCGCCATGTTTGTGAGCAGTTCGGCGATGTAGGGCACCTGGAACTCGAAATTAATTTCGAGCGTCTGCGCATCAATGGCGCGAACGCCGAGCGATGACGGTGACATCTCTCCGGTGCAGACCCGGTTGGCATTCTTGATCGGGTAAAGGATCGATGCGTATTGCGACGCCGTCTTTGGATCGAGAATGCGCCGAAACGCGAACACGAAGTCGTCCGCCGTAACCCGTGCGCCGTCCGACCATTTGTGGTCACGGATCTTGAAAGTGTAGGTGAGTCCGCCATTGCTTGGATGATAGCTTTCCGCCGCGCCAAGGATCGGGTTGCCCGCGGCATCCTCAGTCATCAAGCCAAGAAACATGTCGCCGATGATATTGTTTTCCCAATTCCCGCCGGCCGCCTTGTGGGGATCGAGCGAGTCCGGCTCCGCGCCGTTGCCTCGGTTGAGCGTGTGCGGATCACCGGAATGGGGGTGGATCGCGGCCGAGTTGCGCAGGGCAAAGGCCGTACCGGCGACCGCGGCCGCGGCACTGGCACCGACAATCGCTCTTCGGGAAAAAACCTTTCGCCCCGAAACAGTCATCCTGTCCCCAGTGAGCCGCAAAGGCGGCCCTCGCCTCCCAATTCCCGATGCCCTATCGTGAACCCGAAGACGGTGCATTTAGCCAGAAGCGGGTGAATGAGAAATGAACTCACAGAGCATTGCGCGTGCGATCATCGTTACTGCTGGATTAATGATGTCTGGGCCGGCGAGCGCCGGCGCGCGGGACGACGTTGTGGCGGGCCTGGCAAGATGCAGCACCATTGCCGACGATAAAGCCCGGCTGGCTTGCTACGACGCGCTCGCGCCCCGGGCGAAGGACGCCATGGCGACGCCGCCGGCATCACTGGACCATGAGCCGACCAAGGAAGAGCAGGAATCGTGGTTCGGCTTCAATTTCGACAATTTGTTCGGCGGCGGCGTGACTGAGCCGACCACCCCGGAGCAGTTCGGCAAGGAGCGTACGGCAGAAGCCCAAGCCAAGCGCGAGGAAGCAATCAAGACCGAAGCGATCGACAGCATCACCGACAAGGTCACGGACGTTGCATTCACACCGTTCGGGCGTTTCATCGTTTTTCTCAAGAACGGTCAAGTTTGGCGGCAGATCGAGGCAGACACAGATCGCGCCCGCTTCTTGCCGAACACGACCGACAACGTCGTGACGATCTCCCGCGGATCGCTTGGCAGCTACAATCTGCAGATCAACGATTCGAACCAGATCTACAAGGTCACGCGCGTAAAGTAACCGGCTTCGCCGCAAGTGCGGTGGGCTGGTCGGCAGGATCATGCTCCGCGACAAGGTGGCCGGGAGCGACCTCAATCAACTGCGGACGATACTGCTCGGCGTCCGGATCGTCGATCATGCGCGACTTGAGGAAAATCAGCGGCGCGCGGGTGTCGAGCGGCGACGGCAGTTCGCTCGAGATGGCAAATCGCTTCCTGGTTCGTTCGGCTTTGGGATCAGGCAGCGGCACCGCCGAAATCAGCGCGCGCGTGTAAGGGTGGCGTGGGTCCTCGTAAATCGTGTGGCGGTCCGCGAGTTCAACCACGCGTCCGAGATAGAGGACCATGACGCGATGGGCAACCTGCCTGATCACGGACAGATCGTGGCTGATAAAAATGAGAGACATCGCGAATTCGGCCTGAAGCGACAGGATCAGGTCCACAATTTGCGATTGGATCGAGACGTCCAGGGCGCTGACGGCTTCGTCGCACACGATCAGCTTCGGCTTCACGATCATCGCGCGCGCAATGCCGACGCGTTGATTTTGTCCGCCGGAAAACTCATGCGGGTAGCGGTTGATCCACATGGAGTCGAGACCGACGCGCTCCATCATGTGCCTCACTTTGACCCGAACGTCGTCGTTGGTGAGGTAGGGATGCAATGTCCGCAAGGGCTCGGCGATCGATTCACCAACGGTCATGCGCGGATCGAGGCTGGCCAGCGGGTCCTGGAAGACGATCTGGAATTCCTTGCGAAGCCTCTGGATTGTCGGCTCATCAATACGGTCCAGGTCCCGGCCACACCAGACGACCGTTCCGACGGACTTGGGAAGCAGCCGGAGAACGGCCCGCGCCAGGGTGGACTTTCCGCACCCGGACTCGCCGACGATGCCAAGTGTTTCGCCTTCGCGCAGCGAAAAGCTGACACCGTCCACGGCCCGAACATATTTCGTCCTGTGAAACGGAAAAGCGCCAATTCTTAGCGGGAAATGGACCTTGAGGTCCTCGACATCGAGCAAGGGTCTCTCCGCGCCGACAGTCGACAAGGGAGCCAGACGCGGGCGACCCTCGCGCGTCAGCTTGTCGATCCGTGGCATCGCATCCAGTAGCGATTGCGTGTAGGGCGCCTTCGGGCTGTAGAAGATCTGATCGGCAGAACCGGTCTCAAGAATTCGTCCCTCGCGCAAAACGTGAACGGTGTCGGCCATTCCGGCAATGACGCCCATGTCGTGGGAGACGATCACAATAGCGGTGTTCAGCTCGGTTTTCAGATCGCGCATCAGGTCCAGGATCTGCGCCTGCACCGTTACGTCGAGAGACGTTGTCGGCTCGTCGGCAATCAGCAGATCCGGGCCGCAGACCGTAGCCATTGCGATCATCACACGCTGCCGCATCCCGCCAGAGAGCTGGTGCGGATACTGGTCCATTCGTTTCTGGGCTTCCGGAATACGTACCAGCTCGAGCACCTCGATCGCTCTTCGGCGCGCTTCCGCGTAGGGAACGCTTTGATGAACCCGTAACGCTTCGATGATTTGCGCGCCGATCGTCATATGGGGCGTGAGCGAGGTCAGCGGGTCCTGAAAGACCATCGTGATTTTCTGGCCGCGCAGGCGATTCAATTCCGGTTGCGGAAGATTGAGAATTTCCTGACCCCGGAATTTGACGCTGCCCGTTGCTTCGCCGTTCGAGGCAAGCAGGCCGGCGATGGCCAGGAACAGTTGGCTTTTCCCCGATCCCGATTCCCCGACCACACCGAGGCATTCGCCCGCCCGAATGTCGAAGCTCAGATCCTTGACGGCATGAACTTCACCGTCCGGCGTGCTGAAGCGGACATTCAGATCGCGAACTTCGAGAACCGGAGGACCCATGTCAGCGGTCCTTCGGATCGAGCGCGTCGCGAAGTCCGTCACCGATGAAGTTGAAACAGAACAGCGTGATCGCCATGAAAAACGCCGGGAAAATCAAGGCCCAGGGCGCCACTTCCATCTGGTTGGCGCCGTCGTAGATCAGGACACCCCATGAAGTCAGTGGTTCTTGCACACCCAGACCGAGAAAGGAAAGGAAGCTTTCGGCGAGAATGACGGTCGGAATTGTGAGCGTGACATATACGACGACGGGCCCGAGCGCGTTGGGGATGATGTGGCGGCGAATGATCGTGGGAATGCCGACGCCGGCCGCGCGGGCCGCTTCGATGAATTCCTTCTGCTTGATCGACAGGGTTTGTCCCCGGACGATGCGCGACATGGTGAGCCATTCGACTGCCCCGATGGCGACGAACAGCAGGAAGAGGTTGCGATTGAAGACGACCATCAGAATGATCACGAGAAAGATGTAGGGCAGGGAATAGAGGACATCGACGAACCGCATCATCAGCTCGTCGATCCGACCTCCCAAAAAGCCCGCGACAGCACCATATGTTACGCCAATCAGGAGGCTGATCACTGTCGCGGCCATGCCCACGGAAAGCGAAACCCTGGCGCCATAGAGGACGCGAACGAAAAGATCGCGTCCCAGAGCGTCAGTCCCGAAAATGTGCATGCCGTTACCGCAGCGGGGATATCCCGGCCACCACGCGGGAGGACAATTGATCAGATTGTAGTCAGTCGTGGCGTAGGAGTATGGCCACACCATCGGCAGGAACGCCGCAGCAAGAATGAGCAAACCCAGGATCGTCATGCCCGCGACTGCCGGCTTGCTCCGCATGAGCCTGCGGCGCGCGTCGACCCAAAGGCTTCGTCCCTTGATGAATTGCGCGCGCTCGATGAGCTCGGCATGCTCGATAAGCGTTGCTTCGATCGTCATCGCTCGTACCTCACGCGCGGATCAAGGCCGGCGTAGATAAGGTCGGCGACGAGATTGAGGATGATGATGAATGTCGCATAACAGGTCACGACACCCATCACGAGCGTGTAGTCACGATTGAGGGCGCCTTGAACGAAGTAGCGCCCGATTCCGGGAATGCCAAAGATCGTTTCGACCACGAGAGAGCCGGTGAGCAGCCCGGCCACCGCCGGACCAAGATAGCTGACCAGCGGCAGGAGAGCGGCCCGAAGCGCATGGCGCAGGACGACCAGCCTGTTGGGCAGGCCTTTGGCGCGCGCGGTGCGGATATAGTTGGAACGCAGGACTTCGACCATGCTGCCGCGCACGAGGCGGGCGATGATCGCGACCTGGGGCAGGGCCAGAACCGTGACCGGCAGGACCATGTTTGCCAGTGCGCCGTCGTTCCAGCCGCCGACCGGCAGCGTCACGTCGAGGCCGAACACCTTCAGTCCGTACACGCCGAAGATCAGCGTCAGAACCGGCGCGGTCACGAAGGTTGGTATGGTAATGCCGCCCATGGCCAGCGACATCACGCCGAAATCGATCAGGCCGTTCTGATTGAGGGCTGCGATGGTGCCGAGCGTCACGCCGAGAAGGATCGCGATGACGATCGCACTGAAGCCAAGCTCCGCACTGACCGGCAATCCCACTTCGATGAGCTGGCTGACCGAGAAGTCCTTGTTCTTGAACGACGGCCCCAGATCGCCGTGCAGCAGCCGCCCCACATATATAAGGTATTGCTGATAAACCGGCTTATCGAGGTTGTAGGCGATCTTGACGTTGTGCTCGATCTCTGGCGGCAACCTGCGAGCGCCATCGAACGGTCCGCCCGGCGCGAGCCGCATCATGAAGAACGCCAGCGTGATGATGATCAGAAGCGTGGGGATCGCGCCCAAGCCTCGCCGGATCGCGTAGGAAATCATCGCAGGTGGTCGTCCCCCTGTGAAACGTTCACGATTCTGCGGGCCGGGCCAATCCCCCAGCGGCGGCGTGATTATGAGCGCCACACTGGATAACGCCGGGTTAAGGGCCGATGGCGGCGGCGGAATTTCTACGACGACGATGGCAGGCGGAGACTTTCGAACAGTCCGGAAAAGGCTCGTTCCGCGACAAGTCGGCTTGCCGCTTCGATGGCGGGGGCGAGTGCCCGGTCGCGATCGAAGCGAGGTACGATTCCCCTGATTTTGCTGTGCGCGATCTCGAGGCGATCAGAACTCCTGAGCGGCCGGTGAAACTCGATGCCTTCGGCAGCGGCCAGCAATTCGATGGCGAGAATGGCGCCGGAGTTGGCATTCATCGCGCCGAGCCTGCGCGCCGCAAACGTCGCCATGGACACGAAGTCCTCCTGGTTGGCGGACGTCGGCAGCGAATCCACGCAAGCCGGGTGCGCCAGCGACTTGTTCTCCGAGGCCAGTGCTGCGGCCGTGACATGGGCGATCATGAAGCCCGAATTGATGCCGCCTTCGGAGGTGAGGAACGGCGGCAACCCGCTCAGGGATGAATCTATAAGGAGTGCGATCTGCCGCTCCGCCAGCGCGCCGATCTCGGCGATGGCGAGCGCCAGCGAATCCGC
>DATIYG010000148.1:0-7593 GCA_035517755.1 Rhizomicrobium sp.
CAGAAGGCCTTCGATTTCCTGCGCGGCCGGCCGAAATCGCCAAAGGGCGCGGAATGGGACGCCGCGATGCGCTATTGGGAGACGCTGCGCTCGGACGACGGCGCGCATTTCGACCATGAAATTCGGCTCGATGCTGCCAAGCTGCCGCCGATCGTCACCTGGGGCACATCTCCTGAAGACGTCATCTCGGTCACCGGCGTGGTTCCCGATCCCAACAGAATCGAGGATGAGGCCAAGCGGCTCTCAAAACATCGCGCGCTGAAATATATGGGGCTCGTGCCGGGCACGAAGATCACGGACATCAGGCTTGACCGTGTCTTTATCGGCTCCTGCACCAACGGCCGCATCGAGGATTTGCGGGCCGCGGCGAAGATCGCGGAGGGCAAGAGCGTCAGCGCCCATGTCAACGCAATGATCGTGCCGGGCTCCGGTCTTGTGAAGGAACAGGCGGAGGCGGAAGGCCTCGACAAGATTTTTATCAAGGCGGGCTTCGAGTGGCGGGAACCCGGCTGCTCGATGTGCCTTGCGATGAACCCCGACAAGCTGAAGCCGGAAGAGCGCTGTGCGTCGACCTCCAACCGCAATTTCGAAGGCCGGCAAGGTTTCAAGGGCCGCACCCACCTTGTCTCCCCGGCAATGGCGGCGGCGGCGGCAATCGCCGGGCATTTTGTTGACGTGAGGGATTGGCGGTAGCCGGTTGTTTTGCGGATAACGCGCCAATCCCGAAACCTCGACGCATTTTGGCAACGGCTCCTTAAGGAACGGAGCGCAGAGTTGTCCCTTGCGACTTCATCGCGAGGAACGCTCGCCATGGCCAACAAGCCGGACTTCGTCGACCTGATTTCGGACGCCACGCGGCAGTTCTACCGCCGTCCGACAAAGAGCGTTGTCCGCCAGGCGGATGCCAAGGAAGAGAAGCGTCTCTCCAACTGGCCGCCCGAACGCATGGAACAGTGGCGGCTGGTGAACCTGACGCCGTGGAAGATCAAGCTGAGGTCCTGGAAGTTCAAGGACTGGGTCTGACGCGCGCCTTGCGATCGGCCGCCGCCAAGGCATTCAATTTCGTCGTCACTCCTGCAAAGCAAGCCCGCAAGGACGTTGCGAGCCCGTTTCGCTTGCGAAACGTCGTTCGCTCAAGGCCTGCACGTCACCAGTGACGCCAATGGCGGTGGTGCCAGTGATGATGGCGCCAACCCCAATGGCGGCGATGCCAGCCGCGATGCCACCCGTGGTGCCAATGATGATGCCAGTGCACCTCGGTGGTGAACTGCCTCGAATCCTCCTGAATTGTGCCGGCAGCGCCGGGATTGATCAACGACACCGCCTGCGCACGCTGAAGCGGAGCCACCGCGGCCAGAAAGACGCCAATAGCCGCCACGCCCAGAACTTTCGTTCCGTTCATATCAACCTCCTGAAATTTTTTCGGATGATCGCTTGCGTCGTGCCGCCGATCCTCGCCGCGACGCATTCGAACGTTAGAGCGAGCGATGTGAATGCGAACTGAATGGCCGCTTCACCAACATGAACGCGTTCCGCCGCGCTGATGTTCCTTTTCGGAAACTGACTTTTTGCCGCGCGCGATTCAAAACCGGCCTGGGATCATCGCCGTATCTTCTGAAACTTTTCGTCGTTGGACGTCGGTCACAGGAGATCGTCATGACATCCTCCCGCAATGCAAATCGGATTGCGCGCTGCTTCTGCGCCCTATCGAGCCTGTCCGTACTGCTCATCGCCGGCGCCGCGCTCGCCTCGCAAGGCCCCGGCACCGCCCAAGGCACGGCCACGGATTCGACCCAGCTCACAATAGCCGTGCTGGTCTATGGCGCTGTTGCGCTGGTGATTTGCGCGGGGCTGATCGGCGCCCTCCGCCGGCATTGAAGGAAGTTCAGCGGGTCCAATAGCAGGTCATGCGGGGCACGATCACCGTGCCGCTCGGACGATATTCCTGCACATAGGTGGCGTTGCACACCCGAACGGCGTTCGGACCGGGATTATAGTGGGGGTAGACGCCCTCCGGCTCGTAATAGGGCGTAACGCGAAGCCGCGCCTGCGGCTGGCGGCGCGGCGCGGGAAGATTCGGCGGCCCAGCCTGCGGTATGCCAACGCTTGACGACGTGGACTGTGCGCCAGCCGTTGTCGCAGGCAGCGCGAACGCTCCCGCAAGCGCCGCCGCAATCGCCATCATACCGATGCGCATCATGTCGCCCACCCAGGTTTTCCCGGTTCATCTCTAACATTCGTGCTCCGCCGCATCCAGTCCCGTCGCAAAACCGAGATGCACATTCTCGAAACCCGCGCTAAAGAGGGCACACATGTGGACGACGCTCAAAGCCCCCTCGCTTGCCGAGATGGAGACCGTGGCGCACGAGATTTTCGAGCGCCTGCCCAGGCACTTTCGCGCCCTGTGCGAAGGCCTGATCATACGCGTCGACGATTTCCCCACCGATGAAGTGCTGGACGAGATGGGGGCCGAGAGCGAGTTCGACCTGCTCGGCCTGTTTCAGGGCACGGGCCTGCCGCATCAAAGCCATAGCGACGTGGCCCGCCTGCCCAACATGGTCTGGCTCTATCGCCGGCCGATTTTGGACTATTGGGCGGAGCACGAGGAGACGCTGGGCGACATTGTCCGTCACGTCCTGATCCACGAGATCGGCCACCATTTCGGGCTGTCCGACGACGACATGGCCGGGATCGAGGCTGGCGCAGGTTAGCCTTGCCCGATTAAGCCTTTATCGCCGGCTCCATTCGCGATAGAGAAAACTTCTCATCCCACTGTCACAACCGAAGAAGTGCGAAGATGGAAAAATTCACCACGCTGGAAGGCGTCGCGGCGCCCCTGAAGATCATCAATGTCGACACCGACATGATCATTCCGAAGCAGTACCTCAAGACCATCAAGCGCACCGGCCTCGGCAAGGGCCTGTTCTCGGAGCAGCGCTACAAGGACGACGGCAGCGAGAACCCCGACTTCGTTCTCAACAAGCCGGCCTACCGCCAGGCCAAGGTTCTGGTCGCCGGCGACAATTTCGGCTGCGGCTCGAGCAGGGAGCATGCGCCCTGGGCGCTCCTGGACTTCGGCATCCGCTGCGTGATCTCGACCTCGTTCGGGGACATTTTCTATAACAACTGCTTCAAGAACGGCATCCTGCCGATCCGCGTGTCACAGGACGATCTCGACAAGCTGTTCGACGATGCCGAACGCGGCGCGAACGCGACATTGACGATCGACCTTCCGAACCAGGAGATCCGCGGTCCCGACGGCGGCAAGGTGAAGTTCGAGATCGATGCGTTCCGCAAGCATTGCCTGCTCAACGGCCTCGACGACATCGGGCTCACGATGGAGAAGAAGTCCTCGATCGACGCCTACGAGGCGAAGACGAAGGCCGAACGCGCCTGGGCCTGACAGCCGCGCCTGAATCGCCAGCCAGGTGACGCGTATGTTGCCCGACGTCGTCACCTTCTGGCATGGCCAATTCGACGCGCTGCGGCGGCTTTGTCTGCGGTCCCAGGTCGCTGCCGGCCACAAGGTCGCTGTCTACAGTTTCGATTGCATTCCCGGCCTGCCCGTCGGGGTCGGCAATGTCGACGCGGAGGCGATCCTGCCCCGCGCTTTCGCCGACAAGCTGCGTCCGCCCGAGGCGGATGGATCGTGGCGGGATTGGACGCTGCTGCAGTTCAGCGACTTCTTCCGCATGCGGCTGATGCGCAAGCAGGCCGGCCTCTGGCTCGATGCCGACGTGCTGCTGCTCAAGCCTGTCGAGATCGATCCGGCAAAACCCTATTTCGCCTGGGAGCGGCCGCGCCAGCTCGGCAATTCCGTGCTCTATCTGCCGCCGGGCGACGCGATCGTGGTCGCCTTCGAGAAGCTGATGGCACAGGATGAACTCACGCCGGACTGGCTTGCGCTACGCCATCGCCTGACATTTGCGCTGCATCGCCTGCGCGGCGGACGCCGCGTCTCCGACATCCGCGTCGCGCTCTATGGACCGGCAGCGCTGACCGCGCTCGCATCCCGCGCCGGCGAGCTGCACCACGCGCTGCCGAAGAAATCGTTCTACGCGGTGCACGCCGAGCCGAAACGCTTCTTCGAGCGATCGGATTTTTCCACGCTGATCGCCGACCCCGAGATCATCGGCTTTCACATCTCGCCAAAGGGACGCGGCAACGAGAAGCCGGCCCCCGGCAGCCTTTATGCGTGGGCGGCGGAGCGGTTTGGCCCGTAGCTCCCGCGCCGCTTCCGGAACGATACGGAAGGCCCTCCCTGGATCGAATTTGATCTAGCGCAACGCCGGCGCCGCGGTCGGTGGCCAAATGGGACAAATGCCGGAGATGTGCCATGTATGCCAAGCCTTTTCCCCGCCTCGATCTGGTGATCTCGACCTTCGCCGATTGGCTCAAGCATCGTCGCGAGATGCGCGAGGTGCGGGAACTCGACCACGGCGAGTTCGACCGAATCGCGACCGACTTGCGGGTTTCGCCGATTGATCTGGAGGATCTGGTCCGCAAGGGACCGCATTCCGCCGACGAGCTGCCAAAAATGCTGAGGGAGCTCGGCATCAACGAGGCCGATCTCGCCAAAACCCAGCCGATGATGCTGCGCGACATGGAACGCGTCTGCGCATTCTGCGGCCATAAGCGGCAATGCGACTACGATCTGATCGCCGGCACGGCGCCGGAGCATTTTACCGATTACTGCCCCAACGCGCCGACAATCGAGCAGCTCCGCAAGGGTTCGGCCAACTAGGGCACGGCAGTCGGCAAATGGCACGTCACTATTTTCTTCACATTGCGGTCGCGATCGCCATTGCGATTGCTGCGCTCGTGATCATCCGTCTCCATAGCGCCAATGGCGTCTTGCCGGCCACCGAGAGCGCCGTTCGCACGACGCCGAGCCTCAGGTAAGGTCAGCTGATCGCAGCGATCGCGTCCGCGATCGCGATCGTGCGCTTCGCCATCTCGGCATGCAGCCGTTCCACCATGCGGCCGTCGAGCTGGATCGCGCCGCGCGAGGCATTTTCCGGCAGGGCAAAGGCTGCGATGATCCTGCGCGCTTCGGCAACTTCCTCTGATGGCGGCGTGAAGATCGCATTGCAGGCCTCGATATGGCTCGGATGGATCAACGTCTTGCCGTCAAACCCGAGGTCGCGGCCTTGCGCGCATTCGGCGGCGAAACCGTCGACATTGCCGATATCGCTGTAGGGGCCGTCGAGGATTTCGAGCCCGTGGGCGCGCGCCGCCAGGATGCAATGCGTGATCATCGGGATCATCGCTGCACGGCCCGGCAGCATCTTGATCCGCGTTTCCCGCGAAATATCGTTGGGCCCGAACACGAAGCCGGCGAGCCGCGTGTTCGGATCATGTGCTGCCGACGACAACCGGTCGGCATCAAGCACCGCGCGCGCCGTCTCGATCATCGCCCAGACCCTGATCGAGGGATCGGCACCAATTTCGTTCAGGACATTTCCAATCATCCTGAGATCCTCAAGCGAGGAGACTTTCGGCACCAGAATGCCGTCGGGCTTTGCCTTGGCCGCCATGGCGACGTCGTCGGGCCAATACGGCGTGTCGATGCTGTTGGTCCGGATCAGGATTTCACGCTTGCCAAATCCCTGGGCAGCGATCGCCGCGGCGATCTGCTCGCGCGCCTTCGGCTTGGCGTCGGGGGCGACCGCATCCTCGAGATCGAGGATCAGCCCGTCCGCCGGCAGACTGCGCGCCTTCTCGAGCGCCCGCGCGTTCGATCCCGGCATGAAGAGCAAGCTGCGGCGCGGACGGATCATGGGCCTGTTTCCTCTGGCATAGTCTGTGCTACGCGATAACATTCCTCAATCCGGGGGAGAAGTCCTTCGGCATATGATTAGCGAGAGGCCATGATCTCGTTCCCGAAGACCCTGCTCGAGGGTTACCGTGCGTTCCGGACCCAGCGGCTGCCGACTGAGCAGACGCGCTATCGCGAATTGTCCGAGCGCGGACAATCGCCCGAAGTCATGGTGATCGGCTGCTGCGATTCCCGCGTCTCGCCGGAGGTGATTTTTGATGCCAAGCCCGGCGAACTGTTCGTGGTGCGCAACATCGCCAATCTGGTTCCGATCTATCAGCCGGACGGCGGCGCCCACGGCGTCTCCGCGGCGCTGGAATATGCCGTGCAGGTCCTGCGGGTAAAACACATCGTGGTGCTCGGCCACGCCCAGTGCGGCGGCATCCGCGCCTTCATCGACAAGATCGCGCCGCTGTCGCCGGGCGATTTCATCGGCAAGTGGATGTCGATGTTCGTCAAGCCCGGCGAGGTCGTCGAGCAGCGCGCGCAAGAATCCATGCAAGACTTTGCGACAAGAATAGAGAAGGCTGCAGTGCTGCGCAGCCTCGAGAATCTGATGACCTTCCCCTGCGTCGAGATTTTGGCCTCGCGCGGCAAGCTCGAGCTGCACGGCGCCTATTTCGGTGTCGCCGAGGGCTCGCTGTTCGTGCTTGACAAGGCGACAAAGGAATTCACGAGCGTGCGCGGGGCGCACGCCGCCGAATAGCGGCTCCCAGCGCCGTCGGGCTCACGCCGCCTTTTTCTTGGCGCTGACGAGCTTGCGGTTGATCAGGACTTCCGCGATCTGAACCGCGTTCAAGGCAGCCCCCTTGCGCAGATTGTCGGACACGCACCACAGCACAAGGCCGTTCTCGACGGTCGCGTCCTCGCGGATGCGGCTGATATAGGTCGCATCCTCGCCGGCCGCCTCGTAGGGGGTCACGTAGCCGCCTGGCTCCAGCTTGTCGATCACGAGACATCCCGGCGCGTTGCGCAGGATGCTACGCGCTTCATCGGGCGTGATCGGCTTCTCGAACTCGATATTGACGGCCTCCGAATGGCCGACAAAGACGGGCACGCGCACGCAGGTGGCGGTGAGCTTGATCTTGGGATCGAGAATCTTCTTGGTCTCCGCCATCATCTTCCACTCTTCCTTGGTGTATCCGTCCTCCATGAAGACATCGATATGGGGGATGACGTTGAAGGCGATACGCTTCGGGAATTTCTTGTTGACCAGCTCGTCATTGGTATAGACGGCCTTGGTCTGAGAGAACAATTCGTCCATCGCGTCCTTGCCGGCGCCTGACACCGATTGATAGGTCGAAACCACCACGCGCTTGATGACCGCGGCGTCATGCAGCGGCTTCAGTGCAACGACGAGCTGTGCGGTCGAGCAGTTCGGATTGGCGATGATGTTCTTCCTGGTGAAGCCCGCGGCGGCATCGGCATTCACCTCCGGCACGATCAGCGGCACGTCAGGATCCATGCGCCAGGCCGAGGAATTGTCGATCACGACCGCGCCGGCGGCGCCGATCTTGGGCGACCATTCCTTCGAAACCGCGCCGCCCGCCGACATCAGGCAGATGTCGACGTCGGAGAAATCGTAGTGCTCGAGCGCTTTGACCTTGAGGGTGCGGTCGCCGTAGGAGACTTCAACGCCCACGCTGCGGCGGGACGCCAGCGCCACCACCTCGTCGGCGGGGAATTTGCGCTCGTCCAGAATGTTGAGCATTTCCCGCCCGACATTGCCGGTCGCGCCGACCACTGCGACTTTGTAACCCATCGTTCACTCTCCA
>DATIYG010000149.1:0-9618 GCA_035517755.1 Rhizomicrobium sp.
AAGAAAATCACCAGAAACCAAAATCGCCACGGGCTTCGGGCTCGCGTGACTTCATCAGAAATCAGTCCGGGACCCTTCCAACTGCTAAAGCCAGCAGACGCCTTGCCCACGACAAGTTGAGCGATTGCGATTGCGACAAAAAGGATGCCGCCGCCAATCAAAAACATCGCTCCCGACCTCAAAGTTTCCTCCGCCAATCCTTACCTGGTGTCCTAATTCGATTTTACAGGGGGGCCACATGACTCTGGCGCTGGTAGCGGCCTCGCATTTTTCTGATAAGACGCGAATGGCGACCAACCCGCTGGAATCGGACCGGCCCAAGTTTCAAGGAAGCGCTCATATTTGATTCGCTCAAGCATGAGCTTCACGGTGTCCGGATCACCTTCGGAACGAATTACATATGCGTCCAAAATGCGATGACGAGTATTGTGCTTTACGCACGCCACCACGCCAGCATCTTGTAGGCCTGCATCCGGAAGCGGCGGCGGTGCGCACGCCGTCAACGCCAACAATGCTGCCGCTGAAAGTTGTAGCCTCACTTCGCCTTTGCCCTCGCCACCAGCGCCACTCTCAACAGGACACTACCCAGGGCACAATCTAGCCGGGCAGCATGCCCGGCGGCAGGCCCATGTCGCGGGCGATCTTGGCCATTTCTTCCGCGGCGAGACGTTCCACCTTCGCCTTGGCATCGGCGTGGGCGGCAATGATGAGGTCAGAGACCACCTCGCCGCCGTCCGGCTTCAGCAGGGACGGATCGACGAACACCTTCTTCATGTCGGACTTGCCGCTTAAGGTGACACGCACGAGGCCGGCGCCGGCAACGCCTTCAACTTCGAGCGCCGCAAGCTGATCCTGCATCGCCTGCATCTTGGCCTGCGCATCCTTCGCCTGCTTGAACAGTTCGCCGATGTTCATTCGTGTTCTTCGCTTTCCTGCGGGAGCGGTGCACCATCGCGCTCCATCACATGCACAATCTCCGCGCCGGGAAATCTATCCAGCACCGCGCGAACCAGCGGCTCCTGGGCCACGCTGTCGAGCTTGGCCTGCGCCACGGTGCGCTTGGCTTCCGCGATGGTCGGCGCACCGCCTTCACGGGCGACTGTGACGACCCAACGCACGCCGGTCCATTCCTTCAGCTTCTGCGCGAGGTCGGCGGAAAGTGTGCGAGGTGCCTTGATGCTGGGCCGGAACTCGATCTGTCCCGGTTCGAGACGCACCAGATGCATGTCATTTTCGATGTGCACCTTGAGCACCGGCGCCCCGCGCTCCTGCGCCAGTGCGGCAAGGTCTTCCAGCGAGCGGAGGATCAGCGCGGACTGCGTCTCCAGTTTCGGCGCCGCCGCGAGCATCGTCGGCTCGCGCTCGCCACGCCCGACTGGAGCGGACACTGTTGACATGGCGCGTGCGCCGGTGATCAGCGGAGACGCATTGCCGGTTGGCGCTTTTGGAGCAGCGCCATTCTCGATGACATCGCGCACGAGTTTTTCCGTCGGCGGAAGGTCGGCGGCGTATGCAAGACGGATCAGGGCCATCTCGGCCGCTTGAATGGGCCGCGTCGCGTCGCGCACTTCGAGCAATCCCTTGAGCAGCATCTGCCAGGCGCGGGTGAGCGCCGGCACCGGCAGCTTGGCGGCAAGCTCTGCCGCGCGTTTCGCTTCCGCGCTGCCCCCATCGAAGAAACCTTCCGCACCCGGAGCCACCTTTACACGCGTGAGGAAGTGCGTCGTCTCCAGAAGGTCCTGCAACACCGCAAGCGGGTCAGCGCCGCGGTCATACAATTCCGCGAGTTCGGCGAGTGCTGTGGCGATATCGCCGCCCATCAGCTTCTCGAAGAGATCGAGGATGCGGCCGCGGTCGGCCAGTCCAAGCATGCCGCGGACGGAATCCGCGGTGATGGCGTGGCCTTCTTCGTGCGCGATCGCCTGATCCAGCAGCGAAAGCGAATCGCGCACGCTGCCTTCCGCGGCGCGCGCAATGAGCGCCAGCGCGCCATCCTCGATCTCGATCTTCTCCTTGTTCGCGATGGAACGCAGATGCGCGATCAGCTCGGGCGTCTCGATGCGGCGCAAATCGAAGCGCTGGCAGCGCGACAGCACCGTCACCGGGACTTTGCGGATTTCCGTGGTGGCGAAGATGAACTTCACATGCGGCGGCGGCTCTTCCAGCGTCTTGAGCAGACCATTGAACGCCTGACGCGACAGCATGTGGACTTCGTCGATGATGTAGACCTTGTAGCGGGCGCTGGCCGGCGCGTAGCGCACGCCTTCGATGATCTCGCGCACGTCGTCGATGCCGGTGCGCGAGGCCGCGTCCATCTCCTGCACGTCGACGTGACGGCTCTCGGCAATGGCCACGCAAGGATCACACACGCCGCAGGGATGAATGGTCGGCTCGGTGCGCTTGCCGTCGGGCCCGATGCAGTTGAGCGCGCGCGCAATAATGCGCGCCGTCGTCGTCTTGCCGACGCCGCGGACGCCCGTGAGCATGAAGGCGTGCGCGATGCGGCCTGTCGCGAAGGCATTGGACAGCGTCCGGACCAGCGCTTCCTGCCCGATCAGGCCGGTGAAATCCTGCGGGCGGTATTTGCGCGCGAGCACGCGGTAGGCCTCGCTCCCGCGCGGCGCGGGTTCATCGAGGCCAAGGCCCAGAGCTGTTTCCGTCTCGTCCATGGAGCGACTATAGCAAGGCCGCGCGAGCGGGAGCGCGCGAATTTCGTTTTCTATTCACGGAAATGAGAGACGGCGGCGACCCGAAGCAGATTCGTTACGGCTGCTTCCTTCCGGACCTGACCGGGTTGGCGAGTGCTTCGTCCACCACCGGCTCCCGCGGTGGATATAGGGCTTGGCCGGCGAAATTGCGAGTCGGCTCTATTTCGGCGCGAAAACATCCTCGATCCGGCATTTGAAGAATTTGGCGATGGCAAAGGCAAGCGGCAGGCTCGGATCGTAGCGTTCCGTCTCGATGGCGTTGACCGTCTGGCGCGATACGTTCAGCGCATCGGCAAGGTCGCCTTGCGTCAGGCCACGCTCGCCGCGCAGTTGCGGCAGCTTGTTCTTCATCAGCGCCGCACGAAGTGCATGATGGCGCCGGTCAAACCCCAGGTCACCGCGAGTGTCGGCCACGCCCAGGTAATTCCAAGCTGGGAAATCCCGGCATCCGCAAGGAAGGCGTAGGTAACCAGAAGGCAGGAGCCGAGGCCAAACGAGATGGCGAGGGTTTCCAGAAACCGCTTCTTCTCGAATTCGTCGATGCGCCGGTAGTACCGCCACACCACCCAGAACAAAGCCCAGATCGGCAGCGCGGGAATCATCGCGGCGAGCGTGGCAAGGCCATAGGGCGTCGCCAGCGCGATCAGCCAATGCCGGATCGCGGCCGCTCCAACATACAGTGCGGATACGATCGCAACTTCGATGATGTAGTCGCGGCCGGCATATTTGACCGGTGCGGTGGCGGCTTGCATTGGGCACTCTCCTGTAAAGCCAACTTTACATAGGAGGGACCTCCCCTGATGTCAAGCGCCCTTTACATCCTGCGCGACGGCCGGTGCTTCCCCTTGGCCAGCGCCACGAGCATGCCGCGCAGGGTTTGCACTTCCTGATAGGTGAGCCGGGTGCGATGGAGCGTGGCCCGGATCGCGCGAACCATCGCGTCCCGCTTTTCCGGCGGAAAAAGGAAGCCGCTGTCCTTCAGCTCGCGTTCCAGATGATCGAACAAGTCAAACAATTCGGCCCGCGTGGGCTGGCGATGGATCGGGCCGTGCTCAATCCGCGCCGGCGGCGTTGCGTCACCCGTCCGAAACCATTCATAGGCGGTGAGCAGCACGGCTTGCCCCAGATTGAGCGAGGCGAATTCCGCCGTCGGGATGGTGATGACGGCATCGGCAAGGGAGATTTCATCATTGTCGAGACCCGCGCGCTCATTGCCGAACAGGATGGCCGCCTTCTCGCCGCGCGCCGAAGCAGCACGCAGCCGCCGCGCTGCTTCGGCCGGTGTGAGCACTTCCTTGGTAATGCCGCGCCCGCGGGCGGTCGTGGCGTACACGAGGTTCAGGTCACCCAACGCCTCGCGTAGGGTCGCGAATAGGCGCGCGTCCTCTATGACGTTTGCCGCACCCGCCGCCATCGCGGTGGCCTTGGCATCAGGCCAGCCATGGCGCGGCTTCACCAGACGCAAATCCGAGAGGCCGAAGTTCGCCATGGCGCGAGCTGCCGCGCCGATGTTCTCGCCAAGTTGGGGATGGGAAAGGACGATGGAGGGAGCGTTCATCGAGCTCTTTGACGGGCAGAAACCACCCAGCTATACCGCGCGCCGTTGCGGAATCCGAGGGCATTAAATGGACAAGATCAAGGTCGCCAATCCGGTCGCCGAACTCGACGGCGACGAGATGACCAGGGTCATCTGGGACCTCATCAAAAAGAAGCTGATCCTCCCCTACCTCGACATCAAGCTGGAATATTACGACCTCGGCATGGAGCATCGCGATGCCACGGACGATCAGGTGACGATCGACGCGGCCGAGGCAATCAAGCGCCTGGGCGTCGGCGTCAAATGCGCCACCATCACGCCGGACGAGGCGCGGCTGAAGGAATTCCATCTCAAGAAAATGTGGAAGTCGCCCAATGGCACCATCCGCAACATCCTCGGCGGCACCATCTTCCGCGAGCCGATCATCTGCCGCAACGTGCCCCGCCTCATTCCCGGCTGGACGCAACCGATCGTCATCGGACGCCATGCCTATGGCGACCAGTACCGCGCCACGGATTTCCGCGTGCCCGGCAAGGGCAAGCTCAAAATGGTGTTCACCGGCGACGATGGGAAAGTGGCCGAATATGACGTGTTCGCGTTCCCCGGCTCCGGCGTCGCGATGGCGATGTACAATCTCGACGATTCCATTCGCGATTTCGCGCGCGCTTCGATGAATTACGCGCTGCAGCGCGGCTATCCGCTTTATCTTTCGACCAAGAACACGATCCTCAAGGCCTATGACGGCCGCTTCAAGGACATCTTCGCCGAAGTGTTCGCCGCGGAATTCGCGGACAAGTACAAGGCGAAGGGGCTCACCTATGAGCACCGGCTGATCGACGACATGGTCGCGGCCGCCCTCAAATGGAGCGGCGGCTATGTGTGGGCCTGCAAGAATTACGATGGCGACGTCCAATCCGATTCCGTGGCGCAAGGCTTCGGGTCGCTGGGCCTGATGACAAGCGTGCTGATGACGCCGGACGGCCAGACGGTAGAGGCGGAAGCGGCGCACGGCACGGTGACGCGCCACTATCGGCAGCATCAGAAAGGCGAATCGACCTCGACCAATTCCATCGCTTCGATCTTCGCCTGGACCCGCGGTCTTGCCCATCGGGCAAAGCTCGATGGCAACGAGCGCCTTGCCAATTTCGCCCACACGCTCGAGCGCATCTGCGTCGACACCGTAGAGAGCGGTTTCATGACGAAGGATCTCGCCATTCTCGTCGGCCCGGAGCAGCAATGGCTGACGACGGAAGGCTTCCTCGACAAGGTGGACGAAAACCTGAGGAAGGCGCTCGGCTGAGGGCGCTTCACGCGGCCTTCGGCACCATCCCCATCAAGCCGACTTCGTTGCCGTCGGGATCGCGGAAAAACTGCAGCTTGAGATCGTGCGTGGCAGTGCGCTGCAGTGTTTCAATGTGGCCGATCAACTCGACGCCCCGGGCCTTGAGTGCGGCGGCAAGGGTCTCCAAATCCGGCGCATCGAAGTAGATGTACGTGCCCCCGATGGGGCGATCCGGCTTTTCGCTGAGCCCCACCATCAGCCGCGTCCCCTCCACCTGGAAGAACAGCATGTTGCCGGCTTCGAACAAGAGCGGCAGGCCGAGCGTGTCGCGATAGAATTCCCGCGCGCGATCGAGGTCCCGGCAGGTGAGCGCCACCTGGATGAGCTTGCGTCCGGCAAGCGTCGCATTGCTTTGCATGTCCGTTTCCTTCCGCTAAATTAGGCTCTAACACTGTTAGGTGCCCTAACTATCAGAGGGAGTCAAGTGGCCGCTTCCCGCAAGACCGAAGAGACCGCAGACCGGATTCACGGCGCGGCCATTCGCCTGCTCCGGTTCGTCCGGAAGGAGGACGCCGCATCCGCTATTTCGGCCGCCCAACTTTCGGTCCTTTCCGTGCTGGTGTTTGCCGGCCCGCAAAGCCTCGCGTCGCTCGCGGCGGCCGAGCAGGTGAAGCCGCCCACCATGTCGCAACTGGTTACGGAGATGGAGCGAAAAGGGCTCGTCATCCGGACGCCTGTCGATCGCCGCTCGATCAGAATTTCCGCGACGGCAAAGGGTCGCCGTCTTATGGAGGCGGGACGCAAGCGGCGTCTGGCGCGTCTCTCCGCCGGTCTTGCGCATCTGCCGGATGCCAAGCTGGCGCTTTTGCGGGAAGCGGCTGATCTCATGCTGGCGGCGACGGAAGACTCGCGTTAGGGGATCGACTGGTAGAACCATGCGCGCGCCGCATGGGTGTGCTGCAAATCGGTTCTTCCGATGCTCCGATCGGCGAATTACCTAGCTCACTCAGGAACGGGAGGAACAAGTGATCGGATATGTGACAATCGGCGCCAACGATGGCGAGAAGTCCGGCAAATTCTACGATGCCGTCTTTGGGGCATTCGGAATCGAGCGCAAATTCGCCGACAGCGGATGGCTCGGCTACGGCCCCAAAGACTCCGACAGTCACTCCGTCTATGTCTGCCCGCCGTTCAACAAGGAACCTGCGACCTTCGGCAATGGAATCATGATCGCGTTTCCCGCGCAATCGAAGGAACAGGTCGAGGCGGCACACAAGGCTGGACTTGCGAATGGCGGCAAGGATGAAGGCGCGCCGGGTTTCCGTCCCGCCGATCAGCAGACCTGGTACGGCGCCTATCTGCGCGATCCGGTCGGCAACAAGATCGCTGTGTACTACAAGCCCTGACTATTCTTCTGCCAGCGGTTCGTCCTCGACCTCGTACGACGAGGCCGGAGCCGCTTCCTCTTCGCGCGGTTCCTCCTGGCGGCCGGCGCGCCTCTGGAGCTTCTGTTCCTTGCGTGCCGCTGCCTGCTCGAACCGGCGCTTGAGTTTTGGATAGCGCCGGTTGAGCGAACTGAAGTCGGAGGCGGACATTGTGAGCACGCGCATGGAACTGCGCGCGGTCACGGTGGAATCGTAGGGCGCCCCGGAAAGAAGAGCCGCTTCCCCGAAGAAGTCGCCGGCGTCAAGATTGATGGCACTGCGCTCGTATTCGGCACGGGCCGTGCCGGAAACAATGAAAAACATCTCCGAACCGGAATTGCCGGCAACCGTGATCTGCGAATGCTCCTGGACCATGCGGGAGCGCAGCACGCTCATGACGTCGCTGACGAGGGCAGCACTGAAACCTTCGAACAGAGGCAAATGCGAGATCATGTTCCAGGTGACGACAAAATCACGCCGGTGGATTTCCGTGACGAAATTGGTTGCCACGATACCAACCGGCAGCGCGAAGAGCGCAAGGCCGAAGATCATTGTAATGCCGGCGATCATACGGCCCGGGGCAGTGACTGGCACGACATCGCCATAGCCGGTCGTGGTCAACGTGGTGATGGCCCAGTACATTGCCTTGGGAAGCGAATCGAAATTGGCCTGTATCGGTCCTTCGATCACGTACATGGCCTCTGCCGAAATGACCATAACGCAGAGCAACAAGAGCAATGTTCCAAGCAATGCACGACGCTCTGCGATGAGAACTTCGATAAGCGTCGCCATCGCCGGAGAGTATCGCGCAATTTTCATCAGCCGCAGCAGCCGGAAGAGGCGGAGAATGCGAAGGTCGAGTACAGGGACGAAGAAGCTGACGATGCTCGGCGCGAAGGAAATGAAGTCGATGATCATCGACGGAGTCAGGCTGTAGCGGACACGGCCGTAAAATGACCCCAGCTTTCGATAGCGCGGATCCTCCACGCACACCCAGAGGCGAACGGTGTATTCGATCGTGAAAATCGCAACGGATACCGCCTCGAACCAATTGAACCAGGCAAGGTATTGCCCACGTAGCTTCGAGACACTTTCGAGAGTGACCGCTATAACGTTGGCGATGATGAGGGTGATCAACCCTCCTTCGAACAACATCACGCGCCAGTCGGCGATGTGACCGGCCTCGATGATTCGGAACACGCTGTGGCGCAACGTGTGGCGCTCCGGCTGGGTAATCCGCCGCGACCGTTTTGCCCCGCGCTCCTGTTTCGCCATCGCTATGCCGCAGGCTGCAGTTCGGAGAGCCTGGCAGCGATGGCTTCAAGCGCCTCATTTGCGCGGCCCGCGTCGGGACCACCCGCCTGTGCCATGTCGGGCCGGCCGCCGCCGCCCTTGCCGCCGACCTTGTCGGATGCGACGCGAACAAGATCCACGGCACTGATGCGCTTGGTCAAATCGTCCGTGACCCCGACCACAATCGAAGCCTTTCCGTCTGCAATGGCCGCAAGAGCGACCACGCCGGACCCGATCTTGGCCTTGGCTTCATCGGCAATGCCTTTCAGGTCTTTGGCCGGAATGTCATGCAGAACGCGAAGCACAACATTGATGCCGGCAATCTTTCTCGCCGGTTCTGCATGGTCTTCGCGCGCCGACCCGGCCAGAGCCAGCGCTTTCTTCGCCTCGGAAAGTTCACGTTCGAGCTTGCGCTTTTCCTCGGCAAGCTGATTCACCCGCGCCGGAAGGTCAGTCACCCCGGTCTTGAGGATGGTCGCGGCCTCCCGCGCAATTTCCGCCTGGTCGGCCAGGAAGCGGCGCGCGCCCTCGCTGGTCAACGCCTCGATGCGGCGCACGCCCGATGCAACCGCGCTGTCTGACACAATGATGAAGAGGCCGATGTCGCCGAGCCGCCGAACATGTGTTCCGCCGCACAATTCGACGGAAAACGCATGGCTACGATCCGGATCGTCTCCCATTGTGAGAACGCGGACTTCGCTGCCGTACTTCTCGCCAAACAGGGCTTCGGCGCCGGCCTTGATGGCCTCATCGGTCTGCATGAGGCGCGTCGAGACATCCGTATTTTGCCGGATGATCGCGTTCACATCGTTTTCGATCCGGTCGATTTCTTCCGGGGAGAGCGCCTTGGGATGCGAAAAATCGAAGCGCAACCGATCCGGTGCGACCAGCGATCCCTTCTGCGAAACGTGCGGGCCAAGGACTCTTTTCAAGGCGGCATGTAGCAGATGCGTCGCGGAATGATTTGCCCGGGTCGCGCGCCGGCGTTCGCCGTCGACCTTGAGATCGACCGTGTCGCCGACGGCAAATGTGCCTTGCGTCACGCGTACCACGTGCACATGCACGCTACCCAGTTTCTTCTCGGTGTCGATCACCGCACCGATCGCACCATTGCGCGAAAAGACTGCGCCCTGGTCGCCGATCTGCCCGCCGGATTCACCATAGAACGGGGTCTGATTGGTCAGGACGCGGACCGTTTCGCCCTGAGCTGCCGATTGCACCCGACCTTTGTCCTTCAAGATTGCGAGAATGGCGCCTTCCGCTTCTTCGGCATCGTAGCCGAGGAATTCTGTCGCGCCGACCTCCTCCTTGATCGCGAACCATTGTCCTTCATCGCTCGTTTCGCCGGAGCCGGCCCACGCCTTGCGTGCTTCC
>DATIYG010000150.1:0-4174 GCA_035517755.1 Rhizomicrobium sp.
CCCGCACGAACAAGCGTCATTTGGATTCCGGTCGCCTTGGCCTCGCGCCTTTTGGGCTCCGCAAGACGGAGCAAAAAATTAGCGATTGGCACCGTCGTTAGTGCGAAATGCCGTTCGAATTGCTGAAAATATAGTAAAAACAATACGTTATGAATTGACGCAACGGACTAAAGATCCGTAGGGGCGAAAGCTCCGTGTGAGTTCAAGTCTCACCGCCCGCACCATCTGGCGATTCAGGCGAGCACGATCTTTTCGCGGTCTTCGGTGACCTTCTTCGTCGCGTTGCGCGAGTCGACGACCAGCTTCGACCATTTCACCATCGCCGGATAATCGAAGCATTCGTGATCGGTGGTGATGAGGACCGCATCGAATCCGGCAAGCGTCGCCTCATCGAACGCAACCGTCTTCATCCCCATGAGGCTCTTGTGTTCCCGGGTGGCGGGAATTTCGGGACAGTGCGGATCGAGGTAGGAAACCTCCGCACCTAGTCCTTGCAAGATCTCCATGATGCGCAGCGCCGGACTTTCGCGCAGGTCGTCGACATTCTTCTTGTAGGCGATGCCGGCCACGAGAATCTTGGCGCCCTTCATGGCGCGCGCGGCGCGATCGTTCAGCGCATCCTGCAAGGTCTGCACGACGAAGCGCGGCATGGCGCGGTTCACTTCGCCGGCCAGTTCGATGAACTTGGTGTCCACTTCGAACGCCTTGGCGCGCCACGACAGGTAGAAGGGATCGATCGGGATGCAGTGCCCGCCGAGGCCCGGTCCCGGATAGAACGGCATGTAGCCGAAGGGCTTCGTCTTCGCCGCCTCGATTACATCCCAGATGTTGATGCCCATGCGCGAATAGGCGAGCTTCAGCTCGTTCACCAGCGCGATGTTCACGGCACGGAAAATGTTTTCCGTGATCTTCACGGCTTCCGCGGTGGCGGCATCCTTCACCATGTGCACCTTCTCGAAGGCGAAGCCGTAGAGTCGTGTGGCCAGCTCACCGGCCGTCTCGTCATGGCCTCCGACGATCTTCGGGATTTTGCGCGTCTCGAAGGCGCTGCCGGGATCCTCGCGTTCCGGCGAGAAGGCGAGATGGAAATCCTCGCCGGATTTAAGCCCCGTCGATTCCAGAATCGGCAGCACGATTTCCGATGTGGTGCCGGGATAGGTGGTGGATTCCAGAACCACCAGCGTTCCGGGGCGCAAGTAAGCCGCGATGGATTTCGTTGTCGCAATCACGGCGTCGAGGTCCGGCTCGCGCGTGGCGTTGAGGGGCGTCGGCACGCAGATGAGGATGGCATCGGCCGTCGCCAGCTCGCTGAAATCGGCGGTGGCTGCGAAGCGGCCGGACTCGTTCATCGCCGCGAGATTGTCGCTCGGGAAATGGTTGATGTAACTCGCGGCCAGCCCGAGCTTCTCGACCTTTGCCTGATCGATGTCGAAGCCGGTCACCTTCAGGCCTGAGAGCCAGAACGCATGGGCGAGCGGCAGTCCCACATAGCCAAGGCCGATGATCCCGATATTCAGGGTCTTCGCCGCAAGCTTGCTTTCGAAATCGGCCGTGACGCCGACATGGATGTTCATGACAGGGCTCCCGCGCGTGCTGTGTCGCAGCCAGCAAGAGCCGGACCATCCTTTGGCGGCATTCCTGCATGGCTGACGGTCAGGCGCTGTCCCATTCCGGGATGTCGCCGAGGATCGGGAGCAGGAATTGGGATTGGGCGGTCGCATGTTCCGGACGGTGGCGGCGGGAATGCCGCCGGCGCTCGCCCGCCTTGTCGGCCGCCCCGCGGCGCTGTTCTTCCACGGCGTGGAGAAGGAGATTTCCGATCAGGAGCTTCAGTTCAACCATCATACGCTCGAACGTTTTCACGCCATCGCCAGCGCGCTGAAGGTGCATTTCGATGTGGCGCCGATCGGCGATCTCGCGCATGTCCTGAAGAACCCGCAGAAGCATGCGCGCACTGTCTTCCTGATGGCCGATGACGGCTACACAAACAACTTGAACATCGCCGCGGATGTCCTTGAAGATGTTGGACTTCCGTGGACCCTGTTCGTCAGCACGAAGCACATCGATACGGGCGAGCGCAATCCCATGTTTGTGGCGCGGTTGTTCCTCAAGATCGCGCCCGATGGCGCCTATCAGATTCCGCATCTGGATGCAGATATTCGCCTGTCCAAATCGCGGCAGGCGGTAACCTCAGCTGTGTTTCGTGAGTTGCGCAATCTTCCGGGCGAGAAGGCCAGCGAGGCCGTCGACGCGATGCTCGCCGTGCTGGCGAAATTGGGATTGCTGCGGAAGGTCCTGGAGTATCAATCCGAAGCCTTCCTCGACTGGGATGGTGTGCGGGAACTGGCCAGGCGAGGCGTCACGATCGGGGCGCATGCGCATTATCACTGGGCGCTGCATGCCGGTGAATCTCCAGAATTCCTCAAACAGCAGGCGGAATTGCCGAAGGCGCGGATCGAAGCGGAAATCGGTCGCACCTGTCACCACTTCGCCTATCCCTTCGGCAACGACACGGACATTTGCGCCGCTGCGTGGCGCGCCGTGCGCGACGCCGGGTACGAATACGGCTTCACCACCATGAGCGGTGCGCTGGGGTCGGGGCTCAATCCCTGGCTTCTGCCGCGTTACGGGCTCGAGCCGCGCGAGCCGAATCTCGCCGCAACCGTTCCCTTGCTGAGACTCGGCAACCGCCGGATGGCGCGCTGGCAGGCGGCACTCGGCTGATCTGTTCCGCTTCGGAACACGCGCTCAAACAGTGAGCGACGGTAATCCTCGTTTACCATTGCCGAATCCCGGAGCGGCACAGGCCGTCTGGCGCGCGATCTGCAACTTCCATCTCTGCGGAAAGCCTTGAGCGCGCAACGTGGGACTCCAGGAGCATTTCACAGAGGATCTGGCGCGAGCCATCCCGCTCCGTTTCGAGACGGCGCCGCCGCTCGTGCATCCCGAGGACGCGCCTTTCAAGCGGGCTTTGGATCTCGCGCTGAGCACGATCCTGCTTTGCATTCTGTCGCCGCTACTCGGCCTGATCGGCATCCTGATCCGGCTGGACTCGGATGGCCCGGCGCTCTTCCGCCAGACCCGTCTCGGTCTTGCCGGCAAGCCGTTCGACATCTGGAAATTCCGCACCATGACGGTGCTGGAGAACGGCGACGACGTGGTGCAGGCCACGAAGAACGATCCGCGCGTCACGCGCCTCGGCCGGTTCCTGCGCAAATCGAGCCTCGATGAATTGCCGCAGCTGGTGAATGTGCTGAAAGGCGAGATGTCGCTTGTCGGGCCGCGGCCTCATGCCTGTGCGCATGACGAGTACTACGGCCGGCTGATCGAGAACTATGCGCTCCGTCAGGCGGTGCGTCCCGGCATCACCGGCTGGGCGCAGGTGAACGGCCATCGCGGCGAGACGCCGACGACCGAGTCCATGCGGGCCCGCGTCGATCTCGATCTCTGGTACGTGAGTCACGTCAATGTGGCGCTCGATCTGGAAATCCTGGCGCGCACGGCCATCGAACTCTTCCGCCACAGGAACGCGCATTGATGGGCGCTTACGCACACAATCCGATTGAGGCCCAACACAGACGATCGCTCTACGAGCGGCGGGGGCCGCATCGCGCCTATCGCGAAGTCGTGGTCGGCGGCGTTCGCACGGCCTGCGTCTCACGGCAGCAGCTCGCTTCGCTGATGGTGGGCGATTGCCTTGCGGCTCGCGGCGGCGCCCGGAAAGCCCGAATGGTGTTCGCCTCCAACGGCCACGCCATCGCGATGGCGCAATCCGATGCGGAATTCCGGCGCCGCTTCGAAGCTGCGAGCCTCGTTCATGCCGATGGCCAGCCGGTCGTGCTGGCGTCGAAATTCCTGACCGAAGCGCCGATCCCCGAACGCAGCGCCACCACGGACTTCATCCACGATGCCTCGCTGGCCGCGAATGAAGGCGGGTTGAGTTTCTATCTTCTCGGCGCGTCCGAAGGGGTGAATGCGCAATGCGCGCAAACGCTCACGGAACAGTATCGGGGATTGCACATCGCAGGCCGCCGCAATGGGTTCTTCCACCCGCGCGACGAATGGAAGATCTGCGACGACATCAATGCGTCCGGTGCGGATGTGCTGTGGGTCGGTCTCGGCGTGCCGCTGGAATACGAATTCTGCGTGCGTAACGCCTATCGGCTGAAGGTCG
>DATIYG010000151.1:0-6265 GCA_035517755.1 Rhizomicrobium sp.
ATCCGCACGCAGGACATGCACGATGTGGCGGAGCGCGGCGTGGCGGCGCATTGGCGCTATCGCGAGCACGTGGAGGACAAGGAGCGCACGGCCGAGAACGCCTATCAGTGGCTGCGCGACATGGTCGATCTGCTCGAACACGGCAATTCCGCGGAGGAATTCCTCGAGCATTCGCGTATGAGCATGTATCAGGATCAGGTCTTCTGCTTCACGCCCAAAGGCGACCTGATCAACCTGCCACGCGGCGCCACGCCGATCGATTTCGCCTACGCAGTGCACACCGATGTCGGCAACACGACGGTCGGGGCCAAGGTGAACGGCGCGCATGTGCCGCTGCACACCAAGCTGCGCAATGGCGACCAGGTGGAGATCATCCGAGCCAAGGAACAGACACCGTCGCCCGTGTGGGAGCAGTTCGCCGTCACCGGCCGCGCGCGCTTCGAGATCCGCCGCTTCCTGCGCCACGCCCAGCGCGACGAGCACATGCGTTTCGGCCGCAAGATCCTCGAACGCGCCTTCACCGACGAGAAGCGCGAGCTGACCGACAAGGCCATCGAGGAAGTGGCGAAGAAATTGCGCCTGCCCAAGCCGGAAGATGTGCTCGTGGATGTCGGGCGCGGGCAGCTTCGCGCGTCCGAAGTGCTGGAGGCGGTGTTCCCCGAGCTGAAGCGTGATCCCGGCCGCAAGGCCGCGCCGCCTCGCAAGGATGCCAAGAAGATCTCGATCAAGGGTCAGACCGAAGGCATCTCCTACAAGCTCGCGGCCTGCTGCCACCCGCTTCCGGGCGACCGCATCGTCGGCGTGATGGAACCAGGCGAGGGCGCCGTGGTCCACACCATCGACTGCGGCGAGCTCGAGAAGCACCAGATGGAAGACTGGCTGGATGTCAGCTGGGGGGCCCATGCCGCCGAGATCGGGCCGTCGGTCGCCCGCATCCTGGTGCGGGTGCGGAACACGCCGGGCGCGTTCGCGGCGGTCGCCACCGTCATCGGCAACAGCGGAGGAAATATCTCAAATCTTAAGGTCGCGAGCCGCAATCCCCTGTTCTTCGAGTTCCTCGTGGACATCGAAGTCCGCGACGTGGCGCATCTGGAGAACATCATCGGGGCGCTGCGGGTTAACGCCGTGGTCGAGGCGGTCGGCCGCGTGCGCGATGCCGACGCGCCGCTTCCGGCTTAATCGATCCTTCAGTGATCCGGGATCAAACTTGGGCGGCGTGCGGGGACTTGACGGCTGACGTGCCGCGTGGGACCTGCACCATGGGACTGGCGTCGAACCCTGGGGCGTGTCGTGATCGAAGGCGGGAAGAAGCAGCCTTGGCTGGCTACTCTCAAAGTGCCGCAACTGCCGAAGAAGGCGGAGTTCTACGTCTTCGAAATCTTCGCGCTGGCATTCGGCGCGAGCGCGAGCCAATTCATCTTCACCACGGAAATTCACTGGCAGCAGATCATCGTCTGCGGGCTCGGCTATGTCGCCTCGTTTCTCATGATGGTGAGCGTGCGCTGTGCCCATTGCCGCGAACCGCTCGGCCGCGTGAACGGCAAATGGTCGCCGCTCGCTGCCGCCGAATGCAGCAAGTGTGGTCACGACCACCAGTAGGTTTTCGATGAGCCGCCTTCGTCTGGGCGTCAACATCGATCACGTCGCCACCATCCGCAACGCCCGGGGCGGCAAGTTTCCCGATCCTGTGCGCGCGGCGAAACTGGCGGCGGAAGCGGGCGCCGACGGCATCACGGCGCATCTGCGCGAAGACCGCCGCCACATTTCCGATGACGACATCGACCGGTTGTCGCGCGAGATCGAACTGCCGCTGAATCTGGAAATGGCGGCGACCGACGAGATGCTGGAGATCGCCCTCAGGCACCGGCCGCATGCGGCCTGCATCGTTCCGGAGAAGCGCGAGGAGCGCACCACGGAAGGCGGCATTGATGCGGCCGGTCAGCACAACCGGCTGGCGCCGATCGTCCGCGCGCTCTCGCAGGCAAATGTCCGGGTGTCGCTGTTCATCGAAGCCGATCCGATGCAGCTGAAAGCGGCGAAGGCGCTTGGCGCGCCCGTTGTCGAATTGCACACCGGTGCGTATTGCGATGCGAGTGGCGCCGAGCAGGAGCGCCATCTGCGCGCCATCCGCGAAGGCGCGCGATACGGTGCATCGCTGGGACTGGAAATCCATGCCGGCCACGGACTGACCTACGACAATGTCAAACCCGTCGCCGCCATTCCGGAAATCATCGAACTCAACATCGGCCACTTCCTGATCGGCGAAGCGATTTTCGTGGGACTGACAGAGTCGATTCGGCGAATGCGTCAGTTGATGGACGATAGTCGTCCTTCGAGGCTCCGCGCATGAAGCGTCAGATCGATGGCAAAGTGCCGAATTGCGCGGAGCACCTCAGGACGACGCCCGTCATGGTGAGGTGCTCCGCGAAGCGGAGCCACGAACCATGATCATCGGGCTCGGTTCCGACCTCATCGACATCCGCCGCATCGAAAAATCGATCGAGCGGTTCGGCGATCGCTTTCTCGATCGCATCTTCACCGACATCGAGCGGGCCAAATCCGACAAGCGCGCCGCGCGCGCCGCCAGCTACGCAAAGCGGTTCGCCGCCAAGGAGGCTTGCGCCAAGGCGTTGGGCACCGGTCTCAATCGGGGTGTCTTCTGGCGGGACATGGGTGTGGTGAATCTGCCGGGTGGCAAGCCGACCATTAAGCTCACCAACGGCGCATTGTCGCGGCTCGAACAGATCACACCGGATGGTCACGAAGCCGTCATCGATCTGACGATCACCGACGATTTCCCGCTGGCCCAGGCCATCGTTATCATTTCCGCTGTGGCCCGACCGCCGCAGATGACGCGGAATAAATGATGAAATGGGGTTGCGCCTTGACCTCCTCGCCCCCATTAGTTCCTTAGTGCAAAGGTGTCAGGGATGCCCGATAAGCCCGATATGAGTGAAGCGCACGACAGCAACGACACGCCGGCACCTGACACGTCAGACGAACCTGTCGTCGTGGCTGCGGCCGATCCTGTGACCGAGGACAGCGGCGACACCGACGCGGTCGTTCCGCCGGAGGTGGTAGACGCGGTTTCCGACAGGCCGGCGCCCGCGCCGCGCGTCGCGCCACCGCCACCGGAGCCGCCAGCCGCGAAGACCTCAGCCGATGGCGAGTCCTGGGTCGAGACGGTGAAGACCATCGTCTATGCGCTGCTGATCGCGCTGGTGATCCGCACATTCCTGTTTCAGCCATTCAACATTCCGTCGAGCTCGATGGAGGACACGCTGCTGGTCGGCGACTATCTGTTCGTCGAGAAGTTCGCCTACGGTTACAGCCGCTATTCGCTGCCGTTCGGCAATCTGTTTCCCTCGGTCGGCCGCATCATGGGCTCCGAGCCCAAGCGCGGCGATGTCGTCGTGTTCAAGATGCCCAACAAGAATTCGCCGGATTATCTGAGCGACTTCATCAAGCGCGTCATCGGTCTTCCGGGCGACCGCATCCAGATGATCGACGGCCAGCTCTACATCAACGGCAAGCCGGTGCCGAAGGTGCGTGCCGCCGACTACATCGAGACGATCGACGGCATCTCCTATCATGTGCCCCGCTACAAGGAGACCTTGCCCAACGGCAAGAGCTACTACGTGCTGGACCGCATTCCGAACGGGGCTGCGGACAATACCGAGGTCTTCACCGTGCCCCCCGGTCACTACTTTATGATGGGCGACAACCGCGACAATTCCAACGACAGCCGGGCCGATGTGGGCTACGTTCCGGCCGAGAATCTCGTAGGCAAAGCGGAAGTCATCTTCTTCTCCGTCAATGGCACAGCGCACTGGTGGGAAATCTGGAAGTGGCCATGGGCGATCCGGTACGACCGGCTCCCGACGGTCATCGACTAGGCACGATTTCGCCGCTCTCGAGAAGCGGCTCGGCCACGTCTTCCGCGACAAGGATCTGCTCGAGCGCGCGCTGACTCACGCCAGCCACAACGCCGGCGCGTCGAACGAACGGCTGGAGTTTCTCGGCGATCGGGTTCTGGGCCTGGTGATCGCCGACCGGCTCGATCATCTCTACCCCTCCGACACGGAAGGTGCGCTGGCGTTGAAGCTGAACGCGCTGGTTCGGAAGGATGCGTGCGCCGCGGCGGCCGCGGCGGCCGGGTTGCCGGACCATCTGATCCTTGCCAATTCGGAAGCCACCAGCGGCGGGCGCAAGAAGGCGGTCATCCTGGCCGGCGCCTGCGAAGCGGTCATCGCCGCGCTCTACCTCGACGGCGGAATGGAGCCGGCGCGCGCGTTCATCGAAGCCTATTGGGCAGAGGCGTTCGCCGCGATCAGCCCCGACATGCGCGATGCCAAGACGGCGCTGCAGGAATGGGCGCAAGGCCGCGGCGTGCGCTCCACGCCCGCCTACCGGCTGGTGAAGCGCGAAGGCCCGGATCACCGGCCGCGCTTCATCGTGGAAGTGAGCGCCGGCAAGGAAGAGCCGGCGACCGGCGAGGGCGGCTCCAAGCGCGAGGCGGAGCAGGCCGCTGCCGCCGCGCTGCTGGCGAAGGTGCGGGCGCGTGGCTGAAGCGGCGACACGATGCGGATTTGCCGCGGTGATCGGCGCGCCGAACGCCGGCAAGTCCACGTTGGTCAATGCGCTGGTGGGATCGAAAGTGTCGATCGTCTCGCCCAAGGTGCAGACGACCCGCATGCGTGTGCGCGGCGTGGCGATCCGCGGCGACACGCAGATCGTGTTCGTCGACACGCCCGGAATCTTCAAGCCGCGGCGCCGGCTCGACCGCGCTATGGTCAATGCGGCGTGGGCAGGCGCAGGCGAGGCCGATGCCGTGCTGCTGATCGTGGATGCGCCGGCGATCGTTGCGCAGCCGGATGGACTTGCCGCCGGTGACACACGCTCCATCATCGACGGATTGAAGCAGAACAATCGAAGGGCCGGGCTGATCCTCAACAAGGTGGATGCCCTGCCGCGCGAGAAACTTCTGCCGCTGGCAGAGGCACTCAACGCCGAAGGCATCTTCGAGCAGGTGTTCATGGTGTCGGCGCTCACCGGTGACCACGTGGAAGATGTCGCGACCTGGACGGCCGCGAAGATGCCGCAAGGCCCGTGGCTCTATCCCGAAGACCAGGCGGCCGATATTCCCTCGCGTCTGCTGGCGGCAGAGATCACGCGCGAAAAACTTTATCTGCGCCTGCACGACGAGCTGCCTTACGCCACCATGGTGGAGACCGAGAAGTGGGAAGAGCGCAAGGACGGATCGGTGAAGATCGATCAGGTGATTTACGTCCAGCGCGACGGCCAGAAGGCGATCCTGCTCGGCAAGGGCGGACGCACCATCAAGACCATCGGCGAGCTGGCGCGGAAGGAGATGGAGGAACTGTTCGAACGTCGCGTGCACCTGTTCCTGTTCGCCAAGGTGCGCGAGAACTGGCCCGAAGCGCGCGAGCATTACGCCGCGATGGGGCTGGAGTATCCGGAAGGTTGACCTGTGGAATGGTCTGACGAAGCCATCGTGCTGGCGGTGCGCAGCTACGGCGAGACCTCCGCCATCGTCGAAGCGCTGACGCGTGCGCACGGCCGTCATCTGGGACTCGTTCATGGCGGCGCATCGCGCAAGTCGAAGGCGATGCTGCAGCCGGGCAACTCGTTGCAGCTCGGATGGCGAGCGCGGCTGAACGAGCAGCTCGGCTCGTATCACGCGGAGCCGCTGCGCATGCGGGCCGGAACCATCCTGGAGCACCGCGAGTCACTTGCCGGGCTGAACGCCTTCGCAGCGGTTGCGTCCGCCGTGCTGCCGGAACGCGAACCGCATGCCAGCATCTACGAAGCCGGGACCCTGCTGCTCGATGCCATCGCTGAACAGGATTTCGCGCACTGGGCGCCGCTCTATGTGCGCTGGGAAGCGGGATTGCTGGACGAGCTTGGCTTCGGACTCGATCTTTCCCATTGCGCGGCAACCGGCGCGACGGACGATTTGATCTATGTGTCGCCGCGTTCGGGCCGCGCCGTGTCGCGCGACGGCGGCGCGGCCTATGCCAATCGGTTGTTGAAACTTCCGCCATTCCTGCTCGGCTCGCAGAACGCCGAGCCTTCGTCAGACGATATCGTCTCCGGTCTCAAACTCACATCGTTCTTCCTGCTCGACCGCGTGCTCCAGCCGCACGGCAAGGAATTGCCACAAGCGCGGATTCGATTGCAGGAACTGGCGCTCCGCGAATCGTTATAGATGGATGGCCGGGGCGCGCATCGCTGGCGCTCGCTG
>DATIYG010000152.1:0-10508 GCA_035517755.1 Rhizomicrobium sp.
TGACGTCGTAGCCGCCCGCGATTACGAGCGTGTCGTTGCCCGAGCCGCCGTCGATCGAATCGGCGCTGGTGAACGCGCCGCCCAAATAGAACGTGTCGTTGCCGCCGCCGCCATGAATCGTATCGTTGCCGCCGTTCTCGAGATGAAAGACGTCCGCCTTCGCGCCGCCGGTCAGCGTGTCGTCGCCGGCGCCTCCATAGATCAGGAAGTGGCCATCGGTTTCCGCCGAACCATCGAAGGTGAGCTGGTCGCCGGCGCCGAGCTTCGCACCGTTGATGATGAGCCGCGCCCCTGCCGCCACATTCCCGTCCGCCGTAGTGAGACTGTAGTCGTCGCCGGCGCCGAGGCGCAGCGCCTCGATGTTCTGGATTGTCAGATCGTCGAACCTGAGCCCGGCCGAGTAATCGCCATGCAGAGTGACGACATCCTTGCCGGCGCCGCCATTGAGCCGGTCGCCGGCGTCGAGCGAGGCACCCATGTTGATGATGTCGTCGCCCGACCCAGCGATGACGGTGTCCTCGCCACCCTTGTAAAGATCGAAGGTGTCCGAACTCGTGTCCGACGACTCGTCGAACACGTCATTCTTCACCGTGCCGTGAAATACGGTCATAATGCCCCCCACCCAGCGCACGCACTTATCGCGGCGCGACCCTTGAAGCTTGCACAGGTCGGGGGCTTTTTCGACTCCCCGGTGATGGGCGCCTTAACCAGATTACACTTCGGAAATATTGATAATGGCGCGACGCGCTACGGCCCGGCCTGCTGCACGAGATGGATCTCCACCCGCTGCGCGCCGGTGATGTCGGTCTTCACATCGGTCGTGGTGAGCGAAGATTGCACGATGCGGTTCTCCGGAATGCCCGCGGCCTGAAGCGCGCGGACAACGGCGTTGATGCGCGGCTGCGCAAGGCCCGGATTGTATCCCGCCGCGATCTGCGTCGACGGACCTGCAACTTCCACCATCTGGTCGGGATGTATCCGCGCGTCCGATGCGGCACCTGCAATGATGCCGTGCGCATCCGGCGGAACGTCGAGACTCGATCCCGGAAAGAACACGACATAGGCGGGCGGCGGTTCGCTCGGACCGAACACGGTGCATCCGGCAAGCGCCAGGCATGTCAAAGCGATGATGGTGCGCATGGTGTCCCCCTTGTTCTTCCAGCAATGAGCGAGCGCCGCTCATAGCTCCCCGCGGAGCGACCTTATGGTGCTTTCAGAGACGGGAGTTGAAATTTAATGTTCTTGGTATGTATACATTATCTTGCGAGTAAGGTATATTGCCTTCATGCACATCGTTGAAGCCTCGGAAGCCCCGCAAAAGCGGCGGCGCGGTGCGCCGTTGGGCAACCGCAATGCCGTCACCCATGGACGCCGGACCGCACGAGCCGTTGCGGCGCGGGCGGCGGAGCGCGCCTTGATTCTGGACACCTTCCCCAAGCCGAAAACTCGGGCTCGCGGCAAAAAATTCTCTGAGGAAACAAGTGGGGTAGGGGGTACCCCCTCTCCCATCCCGACGAACGAACCGAACAATTCCGCGAATGTTGGGGCGACATCGCGCGCAAGAAAAAAAACGCCGTGGTCAGAAGGGTAATGCCAATGCCCTGAAGCATGGTGTGCGCAGCGCGGGGATGCGGCGCCGCCGTCGCGAGACGGATCGGCTGATCGCAGAAGCAAAGCGCGTGGTGGCGATGGTGAACGACATTGTCCGGCAGCGAGAGATCGCGAAGCAGCTGTGCAAGGCGCTTCGGGAAAGCGGCTACTTCGGACCGCCTTTGATGTCGAGATTGGCGGACACGGTTCCCTTGGCCGTGAACAGTGCGATGAAACCGTCCTTCGTCCAGCCCAGCGTCGGGCCACCGAAAGAATCGATGCGGCCGGTGATCTCCACGCCGCGGCCCTGCGGCTTGGCGAGCGCCGCGCGCAAATTGTCTTTCAGCTTGCCGATCTCGCGGCCTTCGTCGAACACGAGATGCTCCTGCAGCGCCTTGCCGAATTCGTCGCCGGCAATGGCGTGCAGGATGGTCAGCAGCAGGTCGCGGGTCCGAATGTCGTAGCGCACATTGTCGATGCGCAGCGTGTTCGTCTGCGCATCGAATCTCGGAACGCCGCGCAGGAAGCCTTCGCCGCAGGCGTCGAGCAGATGCGTGAAGTCCCAGGATTGCTCGACGCAAAAGCGCGCCGCGACAACGACATCCTGTCCGGACGGCAGGATCTGAAGCTTCTCGATCTCGACTTCGCTGCCGCCAGCGCGGAGCGGATGCTTCTTGAGGCGCGCCATCGCCAGGCGCGCCGCTTCGGCATAGGGAAGCAGCAGCGGCATGGACACGGCGAAACTGTTGGTGCCGGCAGCGAGCGCACCGGCCCGCGGCATCTTGGGGATGGTCTTCGGATCGGGCGGGCGTGGCCCGACCATGACATGGGCGCGCACGTCGGCCGCGAAGGCGAGGACGAGCGCATCGCCGTCGGTGCGGATCGGCGTGACGCGCAATCGCTGCGGCGAAAGTAGCAGCCAGGATTCGGGATCCTTGCCGATCTTGATCGGCTGCTGAACCTTGCGCCACAGCCGCTCGGCCTGCGAGCGCACGCGGATGGCGCCGACCACGCGCTTGTCGAGCGCCTTGAAGATCGGCTGCGAGAGATGATCCTGGTTGTGGTTCCACAATTCCGTCACGCTCATCTTGAGCGGACCGAGATCGAGCTTGGCGTTCGACAGATGCACATCGCCTTGCGTCTTCGACTCGATATGCCAGTCGGGCTTGAGCAGGAGCTGCACCGTGGCATCGGCGAGTCCGTCGGCGCGCGCCTGTCCGCCGGTCTTGAGGAACTTCGACTTGAGATCGATCTGGGCCTTGAGCGCGAAGGGCAGCTTCAGATGCATGCCGGAACCGACCGCCTCGCCGGTGATCTCGCCGGTGCGCGAGGCGATGAGATTGAGCTCACATTTGGTGATGAAGCAGCTGACGGAGGAATCATCGATGCGGGCGAGCTGCGACTTCGTCTTCTCGTTCAGCATGGTGAGGATTTCGGCGGCGGGAATCCGCAGCGTCGCCGATACCGTCGACAGCGGCGGTGTGGGCGGCGCGGGCGGCGGTGTGCGCTTGGGTTCCGGCGCCTGGAATCCACATGCCCCCAGCGCGAGGAGCGAGACGAGAGTGAGAGCGGAAGCTTTGTTCATTGTTCGACACACTACGGATCAAACCCTCCCCTTGAGGGAGGGTCGAACGATCGAGCGAAGCGAAGATCGTTCGGGGAGGGGTGCTGGTACACAATACCCCTCCCCGAAATTTGCTTCACGTTGTTTCGCAAATTTCGACCCTCCCTCGAGGGGACGGTATTGGCCTTCCTGACGGACATTCCATGTCGGGGAAAGCGAAATGCAATGTCAGGTTCTAGAAGCCGCGTTCACGGCTTGCGCGAACGCGGCGAAGATCTCGCGGCTGACGGGGTTCTCGCTCCAGCGCCACTCGGGATGCCACTGCACGCCGAGGAGGAATCCCGCAGCGCCGGGCATGGAAACCGCCTCGATGGTCCCATCGGGCGCGATGGCATCGGCGTGAAGCTTCGGCGCCAGACGGTCAATGCCCTGGCTGTGCAGCGAGTTTACCGGGAAGCTCCGCTCGCGCAGGATCTTCGACAGCAACCCGCCTTCGGCCACGCGCACGTCGTGGATCGGACCATATTGCGTGTCGAGATCGGCGGTCGCGTCCTCGCGATGATCCATGCGGCCGTCGATCTCGTGGACGTGCTGGTGCAGCGTTCCGCCCATCGCAACATTCAGTTCCTGGAAGCCGCGGCAGATGCACAGCACCGGAACGCCGCGCGCGATGGCGGTTTCCAGCAACGGCAAGGTGGTGGCATCGCGATGGGGATCCTGCAGCACACCATCGCGCGGATCGGGTCCGCCATAGCGAACGGGAGAAACGTTGGAAGGCGAGCCGGTGATCAGCAATCCGTCGACGGCGGACAGAATCTCATCGGGCGGAATGGCGTGAGGGAGCGAGGGAATGAGCAGAGTCACGGCGCCGGTCGCCTCGCGCACGGCGCGAATGTATTTCTCGCCCGCCATGTGAAACGGATGCTTGCCGACCATGCGATGATCGCAGGGGATTCCGACAACCGGCTGGCGGCGCTCAGCCATGGGTGAGGAACAATTCGGGCTGCAATGTCACGCCGGTCTGCACATTTTTGATGCTGACGGTCGTGGCGAGGCCTTGGGCATCGGTCACGGTCCATTGCCGCAGTTCAAGTCCGGGGTCGGAGAACGTGATGGTGATGTTGCCGGTCATGCGGCGGTCGTTCGAGCGCGCCTTCACGACAAGCAGACCCGGCTGGTGTTCGAGGCCGACGATGTTCTTGTTGCGCTGGAGGTTGGTGTGGTTCGACAACAGAATGTTGAGCGGCGTGGTCGACAGCGGATAGCGGTCGGCCGTGTTGAGCTTGCTGTTGAACACCGCGACATCGAGCCCATCGCTTACAACCGTGAGCGGGGACGGCGGCTGATACTGGAAGCGCATCTTGCCGGGCTTCTCGATGTAAAACTGGCCCTGCTCGACATTGCCGCTGGGGTCGATCTGGGTGAAATCGGCTTTCAGCGTCTGAACCGCGTTCAGCGCGGCGCTGATGCGATCGAGATCGGCGGCGTCGGCCGGATCGAAGTCCGCTCCCTGCGCGGCGGGCATCCATGCGATGCCGAACGCGATGACCGCCGAAAGAAGGATGTGTCGCATGGCTGAAGTGGTAGCCCGGCTTTGCGGCGGTTTCGAGGGCGTCAGGCGGCGTTCTCGTGCCGGGCTGCCATGCGCGACGGACAAAGCCCGTCCACCAGCAGCCGCAACACGCCTTCCAGTTCGCGCTCCAGCTTGGGCAGTGTGAGCTTCGACCACAGCTGGGGATAGCGGAACTTCATGGTCGCCGACTGGATCATCTCGGCAGTCTCTTCCTTGTCGGCGGAAGACGAGAACTCGCCGCTCTTCTCCGCATGCTCGAGCAGCTCGACGAGGATCTTGCGCTCGTTGGCCAGCATCCAGTTGGCGAACTGCGGGCGCTCGCGCGAGATCACCTGCGCCATCTCGAGTGCACGAGGGTCCTTCTCGAGCTTGTGGTAGGTGCGGCGCAGCTCCTCGAACATGAGGTCATGCAGCCGCTCGCGGCAGCTCTTGCCGGTGGCCATCGCCATGCGGCGCAAATGGTTGAGGTGGTTCTCGTAGTCGTGCGTGGCGATTGCCTCGGCGATGTCGAGCTTGCCCGGAAAGAAGCGGTAGAGATTGCCCGGCGACATGTCGCAATCGCCCGCGACTTCGGCCATGGTGGTTTTGCCGTAGCCGTAGTGCGAGAAGCGGCACTTGGCGGCGTGGATGATCTTGTCGCGGACAACGTCCTTGGTCATGACCTGCGTTTCCTTCCCCCAGGCATTGTTATTTTCGTCACACTATAAGGGCCATTTCGTGAATAATCAACGAAATGTTCAGTCTTCTGGTTCCTTCAGGACACCGGTTTGAGGCTGAAATGGACGCAACACCAAAGCCTTATCTGAAAATTGGGGTTATCGGTGCGGGCGCTTGGGGAACCGCCCTGGCCGCGGTGGCCGCCTCGGCCGGCCGCAACGTCACCCTCTGGGCCCTGGAGCCGGACGTGGTGGAGTCGATCCGGTCAGACCGTCGCAACGCCCGGTTCCTGCCCCAGGCCTTGCTGCCCTCCGGAATCGAGGCGACCCCCGATCTCGCGCAAGCGGCCGCCGCCGACGCGTTGCTCCTGGCATCGCCGGCCCAGCATCTTCGCGCCGTGCTTCAGCGATTGCCGATGGTCGCCGGCAAGCCGATGGTCGTGTGCGCCAAGGGCATCGAGCGCGGCACGGGCAAGCTGATGACGGAGGTGCTGGCGGAGTTCGCCGTACCTTCGGATGTCGCGATCCTCTCCGGGCCCGCCTTCGCGCGCGATGTCGTCAACAATCTGCCGACCGCGGTGACGGTCGCCGGAACGCTGGAGGTGGCGCAGCGGCTGCAAACCTCGCTGAGCCATGCTGGTTTCCGGCCCTACGCCAGCGATGACGCGATCGGTGTCGCGCTCGGTGGCGCAGCCAAGAATGTCTATGCCATTGCATGCGGAATCGTGGCGGGCATGGGATTGGGTGAAAGCGCGCGCGCCGCGTTGCTGGCGCGAGGCTTCGCGGAACTCCGCCGTCTCGGCGAGGCACTGGGAGCGAAGCCGGAAACGCTGATGGGACTGTCCGGGCTTGGCGATCTTGTGCTGACCGCCACAAGTCCCACGTCGCGCAATTACGCATTCGGGATCGAGATCGGGAGAGGCAATACGCGCGCCGATCTGGACAAGCGCGGACATTCGCTGGCCGAAGGCGTCGAAACCGCGCCTGCGCTTGTCGCCCGCGCAAAGCGACATGGAATCGAGCTGCCCATTGCCGAAACCACCTCTGCCGTTCTCAATGGTTCGCTCGACTTGAGCGACGCCATGGTCCGCCTGATGATGCGGCCGCTCAAATCGGAGTAGGAGAGAGCCATGCTGTTTGCTGTCGTCGCCCTCGACAAGCCCAATTCGCTCAGCCTTCGCATGGCGACGCGCGAGGCGCATTTCGAATACGCCAAGGAAACGGGTGTCATCAAACTGGGCGGCCCATTTTTGGATGCCAATGGCGACATGGCGGGCAGCCTCATCATCTTCGAGGCTGACGATCTCGAGACGGCCAAGGCGTGGCACGCCAACGATCCATACGTGAAGGCCGGGCTGTTCGCGCGCTCCGAAGTGCGGCCGTGGAAGCTGACGTTCAACCCGGTCGGCGCGGAAATCTGAAGAGGCGATCCATGGCCTATTGGCTGTTCAAGACGGAAGCCGAAACCTTCTCCTGGGAGATGCAGAAGAAGCGTGGCGCCAAAGGCGAGCCATGGAGCGGCGTGCGCAACTGGCAGGCCGCACGCAACATGAAAGAGATGAAGAAAGGCGATCTTGGCTTCTTCTATCACACTGGCGACGAGAAGCAGATCGTCGGCATCGTTGAAGTCATCGGCGAGTATCGCAAGGATCCGACGGACGAGACCGGCCGCTTCGGACTGGTCGATGTGAAGGCCGTGAAGGATTTCGCCAAGCCCGTCACGCTCGCGCAATGCAAGGCCGATCCGAAGCTCAAGGACATGGTGCTGGTGAAATATTCACGCCTGTCCGTTCAGCCGGTTAAGCCTGCCGAGTGGACGCACATCTGCAAACTGGGCGGCGTGAAGGCTTAGCTGCGGCGCCGGTAGAGAAGCGTTCCGTCCGCCTTGCTCACCGTGTAGAGACTGACGCAGCGCGCATCGCGGATCTGCCGGCAAACGAGGTCCACGGCGATGTTGTAGCGCGCCACGTCCGTCGCGCTGGTGCAGACGTAACGGCCGGTCACTTTTGTGGCCGTCGGCAGCTTGCTCGCGAGAGCTGCGTAGTTCGGAACGATGCCGTACGCCTTCGCCGCCGTGATCGCCTGCTGGCACACGATTTCGGCTGCGCGCGCGACAATGGCATTGCGAATGGCGCGCGTGGCCGCCTGCTCGATTGCCGGATTTTCCGGCGGCGTCCGGAATGTGAAGTAGGCCATGATCGCCACGGCGATGATGCCGCCGCCGACGATGACGATGAGTGCGGCCCACCATTCGGCGCCCAGCCAGGCGCTTGCGCGCGGATTTGCATTCGGTTGCGACATCAAAAGCCCCTTGAAACGCCCGTGATCATTTCATCGTCGGAATGTTGAAGTCCGGATTTTCGCGCACGCCGCCCTTGGGCCAGCGTTGCGTCACTGTCTTGATCTTCGTCCAGAAGCGCACGCCTTCCGTGCCGTGCTGGTTAACGTCGCCGAAGGCGGAACGCTTCCAGCCGCCGAAGGTGTGATAGGCGAGCGGCACCGGGATCGGGATGTTGATGCCGACCATGCCGACATTCACTCTCGCCGCGAATTCGCGCGCCGCATCGCCGTCGCGTGTGAAGATGGCGACGCCATTGCCATAGGCATGGTTCGACGGCAGCGCGATCGCGTCGTCGAAATCGTGTGCGCGGGCGATCTGCAGCACCGGCCCGAAGATCTCTTCCTGATAGGTCTTCATGTTCGGCTTCACGCGGTCGAACAGGGAGCCGCCCATGTAGAAGCCGTTCTCATAGCCCTGCATCTTGAAGCCGCGGCCGTCAACGACAAGCTCGGCGCCTTCGCGCACGCCCTGCTCGATGTAGTTCATCACCTTTTGGCGATGTTCGCGGGTGACAAGCGGACCGTAGGCCGCTTCCGGATCAGTGGGAGTCGAAACCTTCAGCGTTTCGACGCGCGGCTTCAGTTTGGCGACCAGCGCATCCGCCGTCTTTTCGCCGACCGGCACGGCGACGGAAATCGCCATGCAGCGCTCGCCGGCGGAACCATAGCCCGCGCCGATCAATTCATTCGTCACCTGATCCAGGTCCGCATCCGGCATGATGATGGCGTGGTTCTTGGCGCCGCCCATCGCCTGCACGCGTTTCCCGTGCTGGGTGCCTCGCGTGTAGACATATTCCGCGATCGCCGTGGAGCCGACGAAGCTCACCGCCTTGATGTCGGGATCGTCGAGGATGGCGTCGACCGCTTCCTTGTCGCCGTTGACGACATTGAGCACGCCCGCCGGCGCGCCCGCTTCCATCATCAGCTCGGCCAGGCGCAGCGGAACGCTCGGATCCTTCTCGCTCGGCTTGTTGATGAAGCAATTGCCGCAGGCGATGGCGACGCCGAACATCCACATCGGGATCATGGCGGGGAAGTTGAACGGCGTGATGCCGGCGACGACGCCGAGCGGCTGGCGCATGGAATAGATGTCGATGCCGGGGCCGGCGCCTTCCGTGTACTCGCCCTTCTGCAAATGCGGGATGCCGCAGGCGAATTCGATCACTTCCAGGCCGCGCTGCACGTCGCCGCGGCTGTCGGCCAGCACCTTGCCGTGCTCGTCCGACAGAAGCCGCGCGAGATTGTCCATGTCCTTCTCGACGAGCGTCTTGAAGTTGAACATCACCCGCGCCCGGCGTTGCGGATTGACGCTCGACCATTCGGGAAAAACATTGAGAGCCGCTTCCACCGCGCGGCGGACTTCGGCGCGGCTGGCCAGTGCCACTTTTGCTTGAACTTCGCCCGTGGCCGGATTGAAGACATCGCCGAAACGGCCGGATTCGCCACGGACATGCTTGCCGGCGATGAAGTGGTCGAGTTCTTTCATGATGCGGTCCCTGGGCAGCGGGCCGTTCCCCGCCGGCCTTGTTGTTCTGGCGGCGTGTTTAGCCAACGCCACCCGGTCCCGCAACGACTTGAATCATTGCACAAAAGAAGAGGCCGCGAGGCGAGGTCGCCTCACGGCCAAGGTACGGGGTTGCTTGGGAGGATTAGTGGTTCAACGCGACAAGGCGTCCGTCGGAAACCCGCTTGCCCTGGTAGCCGCCATCCTTCGGATGCAGCCAGGCAATCAGTTCGCCATTGGCGGACATCAGCTGCAGGCTCGAGCCGGAGGAGCGCCAGTGCGCAACGGATACGCCATTGCAGTCGCCGCTGGAGGCGGCCGTGCCGGCATCCGAGGCGGTATCGGCCGTAAGTGTCACGGTGCAGGGATCGTCATTGACGCCCACGCTCAGCTTCCAGGCCCCGGTGACCGGATCGGCATGGGCCAAGGTGATGGAGGCAAGGGCGATACCGGCTCCGAGAGCGAGGGAGGATAATTTCGTCATGTGAATATCTCCGTCATCATTCAGCGTTCAGAACAATAGGCATTGGACTTCCGATTGAGAAGTGCAAAAAACGCATGGGCCGAATGACTTCGCGCGATTGCCCTTTTGCTGGGGGAAGAACTCGGAAAACCGATGTTTCGACAGGTACTTGCAATATTTGGTGCGAACTCGGCCGGGGCCCGCTCACAATCTTATAACCACCCCTTGAAAATGCTTTGCTTCGTACCCGTGATGCCCTCTTATTGCATAATACTCTATTGACTGACTGTGGATTTAGGCCAAAATCGCGCAGTCCGGCCATTGTCCAACGTCTGGACCAACCACGCTGATCGGCGGGCCAGAATGAGCGGTTCGGGTTCACGTTGTCCCCTTGCGGAAATGGACCCCGGCTCCTCATTCTGGCGCGGATTTTTCGGGAGCGGCCGATGCCCGGCTTGTGGACAGTCCCCCTGACACCGACGATCGGCGCGGTGGTCGAAGGCATCGACCTGAGCCAGCCCATCGACGACGAGATCATCGCCGGGATCCGCGCGGCTCTCCTGAAGCATCGCGTCATCTTCTTCACCGACCAGCACATCAGTCCGGTCCAGCATCGCGATTTCGCTGCCAGGTTCGGATCGCTGCACACGCACCCGCTCTATCCGGGCGTGCCGGAAGCCCCCGAGATGTTCGTGCTCGATAACCACGCGGGCAATCCGACCGACAATGATTCGTGGCACACCGACGTCACCTTCATCGAAACACCGCCGCTCGGCGCGATCCTCTACGCGAAGCAATTGCCACCCGACGGCGGCGAC
>DATIYG010000153.1:0-5000 GCA_035517755.1 Rhizomicrobium sp.
CGCAGTTCGGCTATCGCCTTGCGGGCACCGATCTCGACCGGGGCGGACCGCGCCTCGCCGGAGGATAGTTCGACCTTCTCGATCTTCTCGCCCCGGCTGGCAATCTTGCCGGCCGAGATCAGGATGTCCTTCAGATCGCCATCGGCCTGGTTGAAGTGACGTTGCAGTTTTTCCACCCGTTCCCCAAGCAGCTTCACATCCTTCGTCAGCGCACCCACTTCCTTCTGGATCTGGCTCGCCTGTTCGCGCATACGCGCATCCTTCAGCACCGTCTGCACCGTGTTGATCGCCAGCATGAGGATGTTCGGGGATACGATCACCACCTGCGCGCGATGCGCCTTCTGGATCACGTCAAGGAACCCGTCATGCAACTCGGCGTAAATGGATTCCGACGGCACGAACATGATCGCCGGCGACTGCACTTCACCTGGAATGAGGTACTTCTCTGAAATATCCTTCACGTGCTTCAGCACATCGCTGCGCACGCGGGCCATCGAGAACCGCTTCTCGTCTTCCGTCGCCGCCTTCTTCAAGGCTTCAAAGCATTCCAGCGGAAACTTCGAATCGATGACGATGGCGGTCGTGGTTCCGGGCAGGCGAATGACACAATCCGGCCGGCTGCGGTTGGAGAGCGTCGCCTGGAATTCGTACGCGCCCACCGGCAGCGCATCGCGGATGATGGCTTCCATCTGCCCTTGGCCATAGGCGCCGCGTGCCTGCTTGTTGGAGAGGATATCCTTCAGCGAGATCATCTCGCCCGAGAGTTGGGTGATGTTCTTCTGTGCCTCGTCGATCACGGAGAGCCGCGTCTGAATTCCGCCAAGCGTCTCCGCCGTCTTGCTCGCCGACTCCGTGAGGCTTTCACCGAGCCGCGTGTTCAATGCGTCGAGCCGGTCGGAAAGCGTCTTTTGCAAAGCGGACTGCGCTTCCAAGGTCTGCGTGAATTGCCCGGCGATCTTGCCCTGTGCTTCGATCACGTGGTCGAGGCGCGGGTCAGCCGCAACCACCGGCTCGGCCAGGGGCCTTCGCCGCAGCAACGCGAAGGCGACGAGCACCGCGGAAATCAGGAACGATGCGGCAAGAACGAGGAATGCCTGGTTCATGGCGGAGCCTGCGAGGTGATTCTCCGGCCATGATACAGTGTTCTGCCTTTGTCCGTACGTGGAATCCACGAAAATCCCGTGAATCCTTGACCCAAACCCCTGAAATCCCTATCTCCAGCCCATGTCCATCCGCCCTATCCTGATCGCGCCCGATCCGCGCCTCAAAGCCGTGTCCGAGCCTGTGGCGCAGGTCGACGAGGAGATCCGCAAGCTCATCGACGACATGATCGAGAGCATGTACGAGGCCGACGGCGTGGGGCTGGCGGCCATCCAGATCGGCGTGCCCAAGCGCGTGCTGGTGATGGACCTCGCCAAGAAGGATCAGAAGCCGGACCCGCGCGCCTACATCAATCCGAAAATCCTGTGGGCCTCGGAAGAGACCACGACGGTGCAGGAAGGCTGCCTGTCCGTGCCCGACATCTGGGAAGATGTCGAGCGGCCGACGAAAATCCGTGCCGAGTTCCTCGATCGCGAAGGGGTGCTGCACACGGTGGACGCCGAAGGCCTGCTCGCCACGTGCCTGCAGCACGAGATGGATCACCTGAACGGCATTCTCTTCATCGATCACATCTCCAAGCTCAAGCGCTCGATGGCGCTGCGCAAAGTTCAAAAGGCTCAGCGTCTCAAGAAGGCGAGCTGAATTGAGTTCGCTGCGGGCGGATAGGTTCGCCCCTCACCCGGCTCACCTTCGGTTCGCCGACCTCCCCACAAGGGAGAGGTAGATGCGTCTCGCGTTCATGGGCACGCCGGATTTCGCCGTGCCCACGCTTGTCGAGTTGATCGGCCACGGCCACGGCATCGCCGCCGTTTATTCGCAGCCGCCGCGACCGAAGGGACGAGGGTTGGCTGCCGAGTCTTCGCCAGTTGCCAAGATCGCGGAGATGCATAGCATTCCTGTTCGCACTCCGCTCACGCTCAAGAACGCGGAGGCACAGGCGGAATTCGCAGCGCTGAACGTGGATGCCGCGGTCGTCGTCGCCTACGGGCTGCTGCTGCCCAAGGCCATTCTGGATGCACCGAAGCTCGGCTGCTTCAACCTGCATGCCTCGCTGCTGCCGCGCTGGCGGGGCGCGGCGCCTATCCAGCGTGCGATCATGGCCGGCGACGTCGAAACCGGTGTCATGGTGATGCGCATGGAAGAGGGCCTCGATACCGGGCCGGTCTTGATGAGCGAACGCGTTGCCATCGGCCGCAAGACGTATGGCGAGCTGCACGACGAACTCTCGCATCTCGGCGCCGACCTCATGGCGCGCGCCCTGGCGGCGCTGGAGCGCGGCAGTATCGAAGCAAATCCGCAAATCGGCGAACCGACTTATGCGAAGAAGATCAGCAAGGACGAGGCGCGCATCGACTGGACGAAATCCGCGCGCGAGATCGACTGCCTCATCCGCGGCCTTTCGCCGTTTCCCGGCGCCTGGTGCGAAGCGAACGGCGAGCGCCTGAAAGTCCTGTACGCTGAACCGGTTGATGGCCATGGCAAGCCCGGCGAAATTCTCGATGATCGGTTGACGGTTGCCTGCGGCGATGGCGCGCTGAAAATCCTGCGCTTGCAACGCGCGGGTGGAAAAGCAATGAGCGCGGAAGAATTGCTGCGCGGCTTCTCTTTGCCAAAAGGCGAGCGGCTCACCTGATGCCGCGCTATCGGCTCACCATAGAATATGACGGCGGACCATTTGCGGGATGGCAGCGGCAGGAAAATGGACCGTCGGTGCAGGGCACGCTGGAAGAGGCCATCTTCAAATTCTCGTCCGAAATCGCGACTGTCACGGGCGCCGGCCGTACCGATGCCGGCGTGCATGCTTTCGCGCAGGTAGCGCATTTCGATCTCACCAAGGAATTTCCGCCGGACAAGGTGCGGGACGCCTTGAACTATCACGTGAAGCCTGCGCCGATTGCCATTATCGCGGCGGACATCGCTGCGCCGGATTTCCATGCGCGATTTTCGGCCACGAAGCGCCACTACTTCTACCGCATCCTCACGCGCCGCGCGCCGCCTGTGCTGGATCGCGGCCGCGTCTGGCATGTGGTGCATGCGCTCGACGCCGAGGCGATGCATGCGGCGGCGCAATCGCTGGTGGGCCAGCACGATTTCACCACCTTCCGCTCGAGCGAATGCCAGGCGAAATCGCCGGTGAAAACGCTCGACGAATTGTCGGTCCGTCGCGCCGGCGATGAGATTCACATCGAGGCTTCGGCGCGCTCCTTCCTGCACAATCAGGTGCGCTCGATGGTCGGTTCGCTGAAGCTGGTCGGCGAAGGCAAATGGCAGCCGGGCGATCTCAAGCGCGCGCTTGATGCGACGGATCGCGCCGCGTGCGGCCCGGTTGCGCCGCCGGACGGGCTCTATCTGGCCGGTGTCGATTACTGAAGGTCGATCAGTTCGACCGCGCCGGGATCGATTGGCTGGCCGAAGAAGTTCTCGCCGATGCGCGCAAACCGGTCGGGCGCGTCCGTCACGAGAAACCGGAGCGTGCGATCACCGTCAGCCTTCGCAAGACCGCTCTCGCGAAGAAGACTCACAACAGCATCGGCCGTCGTCATGGCGCTGTCGACCAGCGTCACCTCCGGCGCGATGCGGGCAATCGTCTGCTTCAGCACAGGATAGTGCGTGCAGCCCAGCAACAGGCATTTCGGTTTGGGGATGGCGGACAGCAACGGATCCAGATAGCGATGGGCGATGCCTTCGGCGATCGGTCCGTCGATCAGTCCCTCTTCTGCGATCGGCACGAACAACGGACAGGCCTGCTGCATGATCGTCATGTCGGGCGCCCGGGCAAGGATGGCCGAAACATAGGCGCCGTTGCGAACCGTACCTTCAGTGGCGATCACGGCGATGGGGCCTGCAGGTGCGGCCGAAATGGCCGCTGCCGCGCCCGGCTCGATCACGCCGACCACCGGCAATGGCGCCAGAGCGTCCTGAACCGCGGCAAGCGAGACCGAAGCCGTGTTGCAGGCGATCACGATCATCTTCACACCGCGCGCAACCAACGCACGCGACGCCTGGATCGCATAACGGCGGACCGTGTCGCTGCTTTTGGTGCCGTAAGGAAGCCGCGCCGTATCGCCGAGATAGACGAGGCTTTCGCTCGGCAAGCGTTCGGCCAGCGCGCGCAGAACGGTCAGCCCTCCCATGCCGGAATCGAAGACGCCGATGGGAGCGTTGTTCATGCCGGCGGAGACCGGAAGTACGCTTCGAGGATGGCGGCATAGATATCGGTGAGCTTTGTGATCTCGGCAACCGGCACGCACTCGTCCACCTTGTGCATGGTGGCGCCGGGCAGTCCTACTTCGGCCACGGGGCAAGCGTTCTTGATGAAGCGCGCGTCGGAGGTGCCGCCGGTCGTCGAGAATTCTGGATCGGCGCCAGTGACGCCGGCGATGGCGCGCGACAAAAGATCGGTGAACGCGCCGGGCTCCGTCAGGAACGCAACACCACCCACGCTGTGCGCCACTGTAATCTCGCTGCCGGTTTCCTTCGCCTTGTCGTGCGCCATGGTCTCAATACGGCGGGCGATTGTTTCCGGCGTGTGCAGATCGTTGAAACGGATGTTGCAGGCGGCCCGTGCTTCCGCCGGCGACACGTTGTTCGCCGGATTGCCGACATCGAAGGTGGTGAAGACCAATGTCGATGGCTCGAAATGCGCCGTGCCGGAATCCAGCGGTTCTTCTGCCAACCGTGCAACCAGCGATGCGAGAATCGGAATCGGGTTCACGGCGCGGTGCGGATAGGCGGTGTGGCCCTGCACGCCGCGCACGACGATTTCTATCCGCATGCTGCCGCGCCGGCCGATCTTGATGGTGTCTCCCGCCATCACGCTGGACGTCGGCTCCCCCACAACGCAATGGCCGAGCCGCTCACCGTGCTCCTTCAACCATGCCAGCACCTTCTTGGTGCCG
>DATIYG010000154.1:0-3742 GCA_035517755.1 Rhizomicrobium sp.
TTTCCCGAAGCCGGATTGCCCCGGGGCCTTTCTTCAGTCGTCCCAAAGAAATGAGTGTGCGCGGGCCCGCGACCATCGCGAGCTCCGCGCGAAGCTGATTGCAAGACGCGAGAGACAGGGCTTCAGCGCCGCAGTCCCAACCGGGAGATGAGCGATTCATAGCGCTTCTCATCGGTTGCCTTGATGTAGTCGAGCAGACGCCGCCGCTGCGACACGAGCCGGATCAGGCCGCGGCGCGAGTGGTTGTCCTTGACGTGCGTCTTGAAGTGCTCGGTCAGGCTGGAGATGCGCTCGGAGAGCACAGCCACCTGAACTTCCGGCGATCCGGTATCGTTCGCCTTCGTGGCGTATTCGGTAATGACTTCTTTCTTGCGTTCGGTCGTGATCGACATTCGGTCATCCATTTCCAAAGTTGAAAACACGGAACGGTCTCAACTCGCCGGATTCGAGAGCCGCCAATGCGACGGGCTCGCCATCTCCGGTCGAGAGAAAGACCGTGAGCCCTTGAAGATCGTCGCTTTGGGAAGTGGCGTCCGCGATGCGGGCGAACAGGTTCGCACGCATCAGGATCGGATTGCCGCTACGGAGGCGAACCGCATCCGGACCCGTAACAGCCAGCGCCGGGATGCCGTCCAGCGCGGTCGAAATGGGCCTCAAGTGCTCAAAAGCGGCGGGACTATGCATAAAACCCCTCAGGGTTTCCAGAGGCACGGCAGCCTTTTCGTGAAAGCCGCCAATTGAGGTGCGCCGGAGCTGGGAAACATGCCCGACCGTGCCTAGGGCAAGCGCCAGATCGCGGACCCAGGCCCGGACGTAAGCCCCTTTGCCGCAACGCATTTCGAACACGGCATGATTGGGATCGGGCTGCTCCAGGAGGCGGACGGAGTGGATGGAAACCGTGCGCGGTTCCAGCGTGACGACCTCGCCCTCGCGGGCCAGATCGTAGGCACGCTCCCCTTGGACCTTGATGGCCGAATAGGCCGGCGGCACCTGCACCACCTCGCCCAGGAAGCTGGGGATCGCCGCCTCGATGGCGTCGCGGCTGGGGCGAACATCGGATGTGGCCGTCACCCGGCCCTCGGCATCGTCGCTGTCGCGCGCTTCGCCCCAGCACGCGGTGAAGCGGTACTCCTTCTCGCTGTCCATGGCGAAGGGGACGGTCTTCGTCGCTTCACCGAGCGCCACCGCCAGCACACCGGTGGCCATGGGGTCGAGCGTGCCGGCGTGACCGGCCTTCTGTGCGTCGAACACGCGGCGCACGACCGCAACGACCTGGGTGGAGGTGATGCCTTCCGGCTTGTCCACGATCACCCAGCCGTGGACGGCGTTGCCCTTCTTCCTACGACGCATCGGAGTCTTCGGCGTTCAGATCGCGCTGGACGACGTCCGACTTCAGCAGGCGCTCGATCTTCTCGGCTTCCGCAAAGGATTCATCTTCGACGAAGCGCAGATCGGGCGTGAACTTCATCGTGATGGTGCGGCCCATCTGACCGCGGATGAACCCCCTGTGCCGGTTCAGCGCCTGAACGATAGCCTTCGCATTCTTGCCGCCCAGCGGTTCGACGAACACGGTGGCATGGCGCATATCGCCGGATGGTTTGACCTGCGTGACGGTGACGGAAATACCTTCGAGATCGGGATCGCGGATGTCGCCGCGGGTGAGGATGTCGGACAGCGAATGCCGCAGCATTTCGCCCACGCGCAGCTGACGTTGCGATGGTCCCTGATTGCGTGCCTGGAAGTGCCGCGCCATGTCAGTTCTCTGCGTATCCGAAACGGGCAACCCACGGCTCCAGCTTCGGCAGCACGGGCGCCAGCTGCTCGCGATAGCGCCGCCACTGGCCCATGCCTTGCGTGTAGAGACCGCGCGAAACCTGCGCCACGCTCGGCGTGTCGATTTCCGCAAGCTGCTCGTTCGAGGCGAACTGCTTCATGGCGTCGTCGTATGTGATGCCGAGGAAGTCGCAGAGGCGACGCGTCTCGCCTTCGAAGTTGAGCACAAGGTCCTCGTAACGCGTGTCGAGGAACGGAAGGGTTAGCTTGGCGCGGTAGACATCGGCCAGCGACATCACGGCATCGTAATAAGTGGCCGCACTTTCCGGCGTCAGCAGCTCATACATCTGCCGCGTCATGCCGAAGCGGCGCCGGAAGCAGGAGAACACGACGTCGCGCGGATCGCGCAGCGCAAAGAGAATCTTCGCGGAAGGGAACAGCTTGGCGATCAGGCAGAGCACGACGGTGTTGAGCGGCATCTTGTCGACAAACACAGGCCGGGAAAGCGAAATGCCGGCATCCGTCACACGCTTCCAATAGGCGGTGCGGAATTCTTCGAGTTCTGCTGACGGTTTGGCGGCGAACTCCGCCAGCGCGTCATCCTTCGCGGTGAAGGGATAGGACTCCGTCAGCGTGTCGTGCTCGTCGAGTGCTTCGATGGAAGGACTGGCGGCCAGCACCTGCTCCAGCAGGGTCGTGCCCGAGCGCGGGAAACCGACGAGGAAGACATGCGTCTGCACCGGTGATTGCGCGCCATCGCTGGTCCACAGGTCCACCGGCGATTGCCGCATGAAGGCCGTCAGCCGGCGCACACGATCGAGCGCGGATTCCCCGCTCTTCTGCTTGTGCGTCGCGGCCAGCAGTTCGCCGGCATCGCGATAGGCCTTGAACGCGTCATCGCGGCGATCGAGGCCATCCAGCGCGTCACCAAGGATGCCAAGTGCGATGGTGCGCGTTAGCGGCTGCGTCTTCGGCCGTTCAACGACGGACTGTGCCGCTTCGACAGCGCGCTCGAACTGGAAATCATTGACGTCCGCAAGCGCCAGCGCGACCGACGCCAGTGATTGCTGCGAATCGATGGCCAGCGCCTTTCGCGCATGCTTGCGCGCGGTTGCTCCATCGCCTCTCTGCGCCGCCAGATATGCAATCCGCGCGGCCGCCACCGCGTGTTGAGGCCGAATGGCCAACGTGCGCTCGTACGCCTCCCTGGCGTGCGCAACCTGACCCGATTGTTCGAGCGCCATGCCGCGGCTGAAATGGATCATGAAGGCGTTCGGCGAATAGAGCAGCGCTTCGTCGTATATGGCGACGGCATCCTGGTAGCGCCCGAGCTTCGCGAGGCAGCTGCCGACCGCGTTCAGCACATCCACATTGCCTGGCGCCAGCTCACGCGCGCGGCTCGCATGCGCAAACGCCCGCTGGTCGTCGTTGGCGTTGAGATGGTGGTAGGCCGCAAGCGTCAGAAGGTTGGGGTGCTCGAGGCCCGCAGCGATCGCGTCGGCCGAAAGCTTGGCGGCCTCCGCCATACGGTCGGCGCGCAGCAAGGCTTGGACGCGCGTCAGGTAATCCTGGAACTGACGCAGACTGGATTCGGACATCGGACTGCTCATGAGCCTAGTCCACCGGATATCCGAAGCGCTCGACCCACGGGTGCAACAGCGGCAACACTTCTGCCAGCTGCTCGCGATAGCGGCGCCACTGGCCACCGGAGCGTGCGTTGAGGCCGCCGCGGATTTGCGCTGCGCTCGGTGTGTTGATCGGGGCGGACTTCATGCGCTCGGCGAACGACGCCATGTCGGCGTGCCGCTCGATGCCGATCAGCTTGCAGATGCGCGAAACCTCGCCATCGAAATCGGCCAGCAGGGCTTCATGGCGCACATCGTGGATCGGCAGCGGCAGGGCGGCGCGGTACGCCTCGCTGAGCCCCATCACGCCGTCGTAGTAGCGCGCGATGCCATCGAGCGAGGCG
>DATIYG010000155.1:0-3317 GCA_035517755.1 Rhizomicrobium sp.
TCGAAAGCGCCGGAATGAGTTGTTGGCGTTTCCTATCGGCGTTGCTTGTGCTTGCGGGGGGCCTGGCGACGCCGGCATCGGCGGACAATTGCACGGTGACGCAGGTCGCGTCTCTGCAGATGGCCGACAGCTTTCCCGGCCGTGTTGTGGTCACCGGTACAATCGATGGCCAGCCGCACACCTTCATGATCGACACCGGGGGATTCGTCAGCGAGTTGTACGACGACGTCGTCCAGAAGCTTGGCCTGTCGACTTCGGCAATCAATCCGAACGTCGAAATCTATGACAGCGGAGGAAATGTGAGGCGCCGCTACGTCAACGTGCCGAAGCTGGCGCTTGGCGCCGTACAAGCCGACACCAAGATCATGATGGTGAAGCCACGCCGTCCAGGGAAGGATATAGGCATCGACGGCACGATAGGCCCCGATGTGCTCGAGCACGTGGATGTCGAGCTGGATTTCGCCGGGCGCAAAGTCAATCTGATCTCGCAGGATCATTGCGAGGGGAAGGTGGTGTACTGGTCGGACCGGTTCACCGAGACCGACTTCGCATTGTCCGATCAGCATATCGTCATCCCGATGATGCTCGATGGTCAGGAAGTGAAGGCGATCGTCGACACCGGCGCGCCACTCACCTATTTGAACGAAACCGTCAGCCATCGCCTGTTCGGGATCGATAGCAAGTCACCCGGCATCGAGCGCGACCCCGGCGCGCCGCCGGATTCGCCCGATGCGTACCGCTACCGGTTCAAGTCGTTGTCGGTGGCCGGCGTCATGGTCAAAAATCCGTTGATTGGCATCATCCCCGACCGGGCCCATCAGGCGTTCAGCCGCCGGCATACGAACAAGGAGGATTTCGATCCGGTCGAGGCGCCGCGGATGAGCGAATTGCAGCTCCTGCTCGGCATGAACGTGCTGACCAAACTGCACCTCTACATCGCCTACAAGGAGCACAAGCTCTACATCACTGCCGCCAACGCCCACTGAGCAGCTGTTCCCACGCGACAAAGTCGCCCAACTATGCTAGCATCGGGTTGGGGGCTGATATGAAAATCACGTACGTCATTGCGCTTGCCAGCGCGATTCTGTTCGTTGCGGAAGCCGCGCACGCGGACGATTGCACGCTCAAACGATTGGCTTCCTTGCCGATGTCGGCGGAACATCCGAACGATGTCGTGGTTGACGGCAAGATCGGCGATCGCACGGTCCATTTCCTCGTCGACACGGGCGGGGTCTACACGGAAATCAAGTCCGACATTGTGGATGCCCTGCACCTGAAAACCTATCCATTGGAAAACGGGATGGAGCTGTTCCATATCCAGGGCGCCGGCGGCACGCGCTACACGGTGGCGGATGATGTTCATATCGGCGATCTCAAGATCGGACGCGTGCCGATGCTTCTCCTGAACATGCAAATGCCGGACGGCATAGACGGCATTCTCGCTCCCGATGTTCTGGCGCGCTTCGATCTCGATCTCGATTTCGGCGCGCGCACGCTGAATCTGATTGCGCCGGATCATTGCCCCGGCAAGGTCGTCTACTGGGCGCAGGCCTATGCGGTCACGGATTTCTCCACCGAAGGCGCGCACATCGAGGTGCCGGTGACGGTGGACGGCCGCAGCCTGGCGGCCATTGTCGATACCGGTGCCACGCTGACGAGCATCGATGATGTGACGGCAGGCAACGAGTTCGGTGTGCACGAGGATTCACCGGGGGCGGAACTGCCACCGCACCCCGACGGACCGCTCCAGTTTCGTTATCGCTTCAAGTCGCTGACGATGGGCGGTGTCACGGTTGCGAACCCAGCGATCGCTGTGTTCCACAACAGTGGCCAGGATGCTTACCACAATGAGTATGGCTGGATTTCTGCCAATGACCCGGTCTATGGCGATCACATGAAGCGGGAAATGCTGCTGGGCGCGGATCTTCTGGGCAAGCTCCACATCTTCATCTGCTACAAGGAGAAGAAGCTCTACATCACCGGCGCCGGCGCCCACTAATCAGCCATTTCGAGCCCATCAACCGTCTTTCGCCGCTCCACTGGCGAAGCGGGCGGGGCTGCCGTATATCCAAGGCCGTATAGGGAGTTACCCGTGGCGCAGCCTTGGAGTCCGTCGAGCTGGCGTAGCCGGCCGATCAGCCAGGTGCCGGAATATCCGGACCCTGAGGCGCTGGCGGCGGTCGAAACGCGGCTGAAGACGCACCCGCCGCTCGTCTTCGCGGGCGAAGCGCGCAACCTGATGGCCGGGCTCGCCGAAGTCGCCGAAGGCCGCGCCTTCCTGCTGCAAGGCGGCGATTGCGCCGAGAGCTTCGCCGAATTCCATCCCGACAACATTCGCGACACGTTCCGCGTGCTGTTGCAGATGGCCGTCATCCTCACCTTCGGCGGCGCCATGCCGATCGTGAAGGTGGGCCGCATCGCCGGACAATTCGCCAAGCCGCGCACGGAAGACACCGAAACGCGCGACGGCATCACGCTGCCGTCCTATCGCGGTGACAACATCAACGGCATCGACTTCACGCCGGAAAGCCGCGAGCCCGATCCCGACCGCCTGATGCAGGGCTATGCGCAATCCGCCGCCACGCTCAATCTGCTGCGCGCGTTCGCCAGCGGTGGCTATGCCGACCTGCACAATGTGCATCGCTGGACGCTCGGCTTCATCGCCGGTTCGCCGTCCGGCGAGAAGTACAAGGCGCTGGCGCAGCGCATCAGCGAGACGCTGGAGTTCATGGAAGCCTGCGGCATCACGCCGGCCTCCACGCCGCAGCTGCGCGTCACGGATTTCTATACCAGCCACGAAGCCCTGTTCCTGAATTACGAGCAGGCGCTGACGCGCATCGATTCCACCAGCGGCGAGTGGTACGACACCTCGGCGCATTTCCTCTGGATCGGCGACCGCACGCGGCAGCCCGACGGCGCCCATGTCGAGTTCTGCCGCGGCATCAGGAATCCACTGGGGCTCAAGTGCGGGCCGTCACTGGTCGAAGACGATCTCCTGAGACTCCTTGCCATCCTCAATCCGGAAAACAAACCGGGACGCATCACGCTCATCTGCCGCTTCGGCGCCGACAAGATCGCCGAGAAGCTGCCGCGCCTCATCCGCGCCGTGACGAAGGAAGGCGCGAAAGTCGTGTGGTCGTGCGATCCCATGCACGGCAACACAATCAAGAGCCAGGCCGGCATCAAGACGCGCTCGTTCGATCGCATTCTCAAGGAAGTGAAGAGCTTCTTCGACATCCACCGCGCCGAGGGCACGCATGCCGGCGGCGTCCATTTCGAGATGACAGGCCAGAACGTGACCGAATGCCTGGGCGGCG